>DATFXS010000270.1:0-11949 GCA_035315605.1 Polyangia bacterium | reverse complement strand
TGGTCACCCGCCTGGCCGCCCTGGTCGCGCTCGGTCGCGCCGGCAGCGCCCCCGGCTTCCAGCCACCGCCGACGTCGCCGCCGTAACCGGCGTCAGCCGCCGTCGGCGGACGCGGCGTCGCTCGCCAGCGGCACGACGTCGTGGAACTTGCTGAAGTCGATCTGGAAGCGCCCGCGGTCGTCGTTGCCCAGCACGTCCACGAAGCGCGCGCCGACGGCGATGTCCGACAGCGCGTACTCGTGACGGGCGATGATGGTCTGGCCGATCGTCTCGTCGTAGCCGATCAGGCTCAGGAACAGCCCGGCGTTCTTCTCGCCCAGCTTCGCCAGCGCGTCCGGGCCGTGAAACGGACTGCTCGCGTCGATCTTGTGCAACGCCGTCCAGGTCAGAAAAAAGACCGCCGTCCGGTCGCGCACCAGCGGCACGTCGATCTGCCGCCTCAGCACTTCGCCCTCGCGCGTCCGTTCCGTCACCAGCAGAACCACGCGCACCTGCGCCTCGACGATCCGGTTGCGGCGCCAGTTCGCCATCCGGAACATCAGGTGCGGGACCCCGTCGCGCGGCGTGATCGTCAGCTTGTTCGAGAACAGCACCCGCGCCGACGGCCGCGCGAACCGCGTGAACGTCAGACCCGTGATCACCGCGATGCCGAGCATGCCGGTCATCGCCTCGATGACGACCACGATGTGCGCATAGCGAGTCATCGGGTACATGCCGCCGTAGCCGATCGTCGCGATGGTCTGGACGCTGAAGTAAAACGCGTCCTCGAACGACCCGGGGCGCGCGTTGGCGATGCAGCCCGGCTGCGCCAGGTACAGCGCCGCGAACACGATGTTGGCGCCCAGGAATGTCGCCCCCACCAGGGCGAAGAAGGTCGGCCAGCCGCGCGCGAGGACGAAGTGGTAGAGGTCCTTGTGCGGAGCGCGCTCGATACCGATGGCGCGGACGAGCGCTCCACGCGACGCGGCAAGCGAGATGCGGGGGGCCGGCCGGGCAGGCAAATCCGCCATGGGCCCCAGCCTAGCCGTCTGGGAAATCCTTCGCAATTTCGGTCAGATCCGGGCTCGACCGTGGACGTATGTCAAAATGATGTGTGCTTTTCAGGGATTACGCCTCGCGCTGGCAAACCTCTTTGCCGGCTGGCGCGCAGCCGATCACGTTCGGGACGGTCCTGGAGGGAGGGCGTGAATACCCGCTGGTCGGCCTGACCAGTCCGGGATCCCGGTCGGTGGTCATCACCGCCGGCTTCCACGGCGACGAGAAGGCGGGGCCGCTGACGCTCCTGGAACATGCTTCCGAGATCGTCGCCTACGCCGCCGAACGGGACGTCGGCCTCGCCATCTATCCCTGCGTGAACCCTTCCGGTTTCGAGGCGCACACGCGCTACAACGTCACCGGCGAGCACCCGAACAACGACTTCCTTCGCTACGAGACGGCGCCAGGAACGTGGCGCGGCGAGCTGCGTGACGGCGAGACGTTCCTGCGGGTTGCGCCGGCCGGCGACGACGTTCCCAAGGAGACCGCGGCGCTGGCGCGGGCGCTCGACGGGCTGCCGAAGCCCGTCGCGGCGCTGGACCTGCACCAGGACAACTTCATCCACGGGTCGCTGTTCTACGCGTACATCTTCGGCGACCGCGCCAGCTATCGGCCGATGCTGGCGCGCTCGGGGGCGCTGGTGCCGGTCCTGCGCAGCAGCATCGTCGATTCGGGTCACGAGCCCGGCACCGACGTGCACGCCGACGAGGAGGGCTTCATCGTCTGCCACGACGGCAGCGTGACTGACCGCTTCCATCGGGCGGGCGTCCCCTACACCGCGGCCATCGAGACGACTACCGAGACCCCCTGGCCGCTGGCCGACGAGATCAACCTGATCTGGATCCGCGGCTTCATCGACCTGGCCGCCGCGGGCTGACCGGCCCAGCCTGACCGGTCCGTCCTAGGCAAAACGCGGACTTTGCGGTAAATACGGCCCCTTCGCAGTCAAGCGATCGAAGGAGATACGTGGCCCCATGGCGGCAGCAGCAGAAGCAGTGAATCAGGGCCCGCTCGCGCGGGTGAAGGACGAGTTCGGTGGCAAGGACAAGCTGGTCGACAAGATCGTCGGCGTGCTGGATTCCGGCGACGAGAGCAAGGACGAGCTGCGCAAGCGGCTGCTCGGCGTGTCGAACACCAAGCTGATCCGGCTGTTCTCGGTCGCGACCAAGACCAAGCAGGCGGGCGGGCACGACAAGCTCGTCGCCACGACCGCGGAGAAGCTGAACCGCGGCAAGGACAAGGACTACGTCGCCAAGCTGGACGAGCTGTCGAACGGCCGTCTGCTGGACATGCTGCAGTCGGCGGAGCGCCGGACCGGCGCCGCGGCGGCCAGCGCCAGGACCGACGGCGCCAAGGCGCCCGAGGCGAAGGCGGCACGGCCCCCGAAGGCCGCGAAGCCGGCGGCTGCCAAGCCGGCGGCCAAGGCCGAGAAGGCGGCGGCCAAAAAGCCCGCGGCAAAGAAGCCCGCGAGCAAGAAGCGGTAGCCGGCGGCCAGCCATGATCTTGGGCCGGGTCGTCGGGCGGCTCTGGGCATCGCGGCAGGCGGCCGGCATCGCCGGGCGCAAGCTGCTGCTCGTCCGGCCCGAGACCGCGACCGGGCAGGAGGCCAGCCGGCTGGTGGTCGCCGTCGACGGCCTGGCGGCGGGGCCGGGCGACCGTGTCATCGTGGCGCACGGCAGCCGCGTGCGCGATCTGACGGTGGGCGCGGACGTCGCCGACAAGGACATCGTGATCGGCATCGTCGACGGCCACGACCTCGATGCGGGGGGACGATGATCCTCGGCCGCGTCATCGGTCAGGTGTGGGCCGCCCGCCGCGACGTGCGCCTGCAGCGGGCGAAGCTGCTGGTGGTGCGGCCGCACGCGATCTACGAGCCGGCGTTCGCGACCCGGCACCTGGTCGCGACCGACGACGTCGACGCGGGCGTGGGCGACGACGTCGTGATCTGCCTGGGCGCGCCGGCGCGCGCGTCGGCGGGCGGCAACGACATGCCGGTCGACGCGGCCGTGCTGGGCGTCGTCGATCGGATCGACCTCCGTCCGGAGCTGCTGGCGGCGCCGGGCGCCGGGCCCGGGATCAAGCGCGCGCTCGCTGCGGCCGGAGCGGCCCAGAAATGATTCGCGGGACGGTGATCGGTCAGGTGTGGGCGGCGCGCAAGGCGCGCGGGCTCGAGGGACAGACGCTGTTGCTGGTCGCGGCGCGCGACGCGGACGGCCACGCCACCGGGCGCCTGGTCGTCGCGAGCGACACGCTGGACGCGCGCGCGGGCGAGGACGTCACGGTGGCGTTCGGCTCCGGCGCGCGCAACGTGCTGCGGCCCGGCCCCGACAACCGCGATCTGCTGTGCGACGCTGCCATCGCGGCGATCGTCGAAGGAGCGGGCTGACCGATGTTCCTGGGACGCGTGGCGGGCACGGTCTGGTCGACGGTCAAATGGCCGGAGGCCAAGGGGTTGAAGTTGCTCCTCGTCCGCCCGTACCGGCTGGGCGACCTTCCGCCGGGCGTGGCGACGGCGGGAGCGGGCGGCGGCGCCGCGTCGGAGCCGACCGACGATCTGGTCGTCTGCGCCGACACGCTGGACGCCGGACCGGGCGACGACGTCATCGTCGCGTTCGGGCACGCGGCGCGCGTCGCTGTCAGCGAAAAATTGCCGCCGGGGAGCAAGCCAATGGTTCCGATCGACGCGGCCGTGGTCGCGGTGGTCGACCGCGTGGAGATCGCGCGGTGAAGGACGCGGACCTGCGCCGCATCGTCGCCGAGGTGACGCGCGAGGTGACGGCGCGCGCGGACCGCGGCGCCAAGCCGGCGGCCCATGCCAATGACGCCCGGCGCGGCGGGCGTGCGGTGGTGACGACGACGGGCAAGAACCAGCGCGGCATCGTCGCGAAGATCGCCCAGGCAATCGCGGACGCAGGCGGCGACATCGTGGACATCTCGCAGACGCTGGTCTCCGATTACTTCACGATGATCATCATCGTGGACACGGGCGCCCTCTCGGTGCCGTTCGCGGAATTCAAGGCGCGGCTCGAACGCACCCTGACAGGGGCGGGCGCCGAGTGCCTGGTGATGCACGAGGACGTTGTCAACGCCTTGCAGAGGATTTAGTGGCGGCCACGTTGCAGCAAACTCTCGAACGCGCCTTTCACGAGGCGTCGCGCAGATGAAGTACCGGCTGACGGAGAAGATCGGGAGCGGTGGGATGGCGGAGGTGTTCCACGCCGTCGGCGAGGGGCCGGCGGCGTTCGCGCGGCCGTTCGTGGTCAAGCGCATCCACCCGCGCCTGTCCGGGCAGGCGGAGTTCGTGCGCATGTTCGTCGACGAGGCGAACATCTCGGCGCGGCTGATCCACCCGAACATCGTCCAGGTGTTCGAGTTCGCGTTTCAGGACGGCGCCTATTACCTGGTGATGGAGCCGGTCGAGGGGATCGACATGGCCTGGCTGCTGCGGCGGCGCATCGAGAAGCCGAGCGAGCAGCTGTCGCCCGCGTTCGTGGCCGAGGTGGGGCGTCAGGTCTGTCGCGGGCTCGACTTCGCGCACACGCTGGAGAGCGCCGACGGCACGCCGCTCGGGATCGTCCACCGCGACGTGACGCCGCCCAACATCATGGTGTCGTGGAACGGCGTCGTGAAGATCCTGGATTTCGGGCTGGCGCGCGCGATCGAAGCACTGCGCGTGCATCAGAGCGACGCCGGGATGGTGCGGGGAAAGATCTCCTACCTCGCGCCCGAGCTGCTGGAAGGCAAGACGGCCGATGCGCGGTCCGATCTGTTCTCGCTGGGGGTCGTGCTGCACGAGCTCCTGTCGGGGCGGCGGCTGTTCGTGGGCGACACCGACTTCGATACGATCCAGCAGGTTCAGTCGATGCCGATCCCGCGGCCGTCCAGCCGCAATCCGGCCGTCAAGCCTGCGCTGGACGGCGTGGTGATGCGCGCGCTGGAGCGCGATCCGGCGCGGCGCTACAAGTCCGCGGCCGAGATGGGCGACGAGCTGGAAGCGCTGGTGCTGCGCAAGAACTACTCGGCGCGGGCGCTGGCCCGCAAGGCGCGCGAGCTGGCCGACCAGGAGTCGCCCGCGCAGAAGGCGCGCCCGACGCCGCTGGCCAGCGCGGCGCCCGAGATCGTCGGGCGCGAGGACTCGACGCTGATCGTCGACGAATCGATGCGCATTCCGATCGGCGCCGGGCGCGCGCCGACGGCGGCGGCCCGCCGGCGAGAAGAACCGCGGCGCTGGAAGTGGGCGGCCGTGGCCGTCTCCTGCGCGGCGCTCGGAGGGTTGGGGGGCGCCTTGCTACGGTCGGGCGGGCCGGCGCCGGTCGCCGAACCCGCGCCTTCGCCCCCGGCCGCGGAGCCGCCGGCGCCGGCGCCTGCTCCGACGCCCGCGAGCGCGCCCTCTCCGACCGTGCGCGTGGCGCTGGATTCGACCCCGCAAGGCGCGACGGTGAATGGGACAGCGGGCCCGCTTGGCAAGACGCCGCTTTCGTTCCAGCTGCCGCGCTCGCAGGAGACCGTCGAGCTGACGCTGACCAAACCCGGGTACACGCCGATGTCGTTCAAGGTCGTTCCGTCGCAGGACAAGGATCTGGTCGCCAGCCTGCATCGGACGGGCGGCCATCCGAACGCCGCCACGGCTGCGGCCGCCGCGGGTGCCGCCGCTGCCGCGGCCACGCCCGCCCGCTCCGCGGGCCCGATCGCCGCCGGATCGCCGACGACGAGGGTCGTCCGCGTCACGACGACCACGACGACGTCGTCATCGTCGAGAACGACGCGGACGGTGGCCCCGGCCCCCAAGAGGTGAGACTGAAGTAGAATCGGGTCCGCCCCGTGCGGCGTGACCTTCGCCCGTTCGCGGCCGTGCTCTTCGCGGCCGCCGTCGCCTCGGCGCCGTCGCGCGCCGCTGCCGGGCCCTGTCCGCCGGAGATGCCGGGCGGCTGCAACGGGTTCTTGCGCGGCAAGCGGCTGGCCCTGACCGCGGTGCTCGGCACCGGCACGGACGCGAGCCCGATCCGGTCCGTCGGCGTGACGCCGGACGGAAAAACGGGATATGGCCTGCGCGAGGACGGCGCGCTCGATGCCTGGGATCTTGCGACGGGAGCGTTGCGGCGCGTTGCGATCGCGCGCTTCATCGCGCTGGATCCGGGCGGACGCTGGGCGGTCGCCGGCCAGCCGCGCAAGGACGTGCCCGATCGCATGTGGTCCGAGACCGGCAGCGGGCTGGAGCTCTGGGACCTGGCGTCGCGTCGCCGTGTCGCGGTCGCGACGGCCGAATGGGAGCAGCCGCTCAGGTTCGTCTTCTCGCCGCGCACCCTGGTCTCGGGCTACCTCGGCGACGACGCTCTCGGCTTGATCCTCGACGCGACGACCGGCAAGGGCCGGCTCCCGAACATGACGTTCTGCGCCGGCGTCGCCGTGGTGACGCCCGACGGGAAGCAGGCGATCTGCGGCGGCGCCTTCGAGGACGCGCGCCACCAGGGCGTGCTGGTCTGGGATCTGGCGAGCATGAAGGTTGTCCGTGAAATGCCGGCGCGCGCCCAGGACGGCGGCGGGCAGGTCATCGGGATCGCGCTGTCGCCCGATGGCAAGAAGGCGCTGGTGATGTTCGTCGAGCCGCGATCCGACGCGCATCGGTCGATCATCTGGACGCTGGCGACCGGGCAGGTCGACAAGGGGCCCAGCTTCGAGGTGCCGGTCGCGGCGGTTCTGCGCTGGTCGTCCGACGGGCAGAAGCTGATCTCGTTCGGGCCAGAAGGGTATCCGGGCGTGACGCTGTATCCCGGCAACAACGCCAAGCCGATCGACCTCGGCGGTCGGCGTGAAGGCCCGCACGACGCCGTCTTCCTGCCCGACGGCAAACAGATCCTGACGGGCGGCGACGGCAAAGGGGTGATGCGGCTCGTGAACGCCGCGGACGGGCGGGCGCTGCGCGCGTCGCGCGAGCTGACCAGCCACGAGAGCGAGGTGCTGAACCTGTCCGTGTCGCGCGATGGAACCCGTCTCATGTCGTACGGCAAGGACGGCAGCTTGAAGCTGTGGGATCTCCAGAACAACCGCTTCCTGCGCGCGATCGCGCTCGACCCGCGCGCTGAACGGGCGGGCGGGCTGATGACCTCCGACGGTGCCTACGCGGTGGCCAGCCTCAAGGGGCTCAGCGTCATCAAGCTGCCCGAGGGGACGCAGCGCCAGCCGCTGGTCGCCGACCGGAACATCCAGCTGCATGCGATCTCGCCCGACGGAACGCTGGCCCTCGCCGGCCCCACGCTCTGGGAGATCCCGAGCGGACGCGAGGTCTGGTCGGAGTGGGCCGCCAACGGCGGCGCGGCGGCGTTCTCGGCCGATCAGCGGCGGATCTACGTGACGACGACGAACAAGGCCCTCGTCAACGTGTTCGACGCTTCGAGCGGCGTCGTCCAGAAGACCCTCGGTCCGACGGGAGGCGTCGCGCAGAGCCCCGGGCAGGCGCTGGCGGTCGACCCCAAGGAAGGCTTCGTCATCGTCGCGCCGGGCGGTTACGATCGCGACGTCCGCGTCGAGGGCGAGCACGACGTGGTGGTGCGGCTCGATCTCCCTTCGGGGCGCGCGGCCTGGAAGATCGCCGTGCGCAGCTACGTGCGCCAGCTCGCGGTCAGCCCGGACGGCTGCTGTTTCGTCGCGACCGGCGCGCTTCACTTCACGCGGGGCGGGAACGATCTCCTGAAGCGCTTCCCGGCGGTCATCGAGCTGCGCGCCGCCGCCGACGGCTCGGTCATCGACGAGCTCGATCTCGGCTCGGCCGGCCTGACGCCTTACGCGGCAACCTTCACGCCCGACGGCCGCACGCTGATCGTCGGCAGCGACCAGGGCCCGATCCTCCGGTTCGCGCTCGCGACGCCCTGACCCTGGACGCCGTCAGGGAAGCGCGACGGGGCCCGGTCGCAGCGACGCGGCGCCGCGGCTGAGCCGGCCGTCGTCGTCGTAGCCCCAGCAGCGCACCTCGCCGCTCGCGAGGCGCGCGCAGGTGTGGTCGAGGCCGGCGACGATCTCGCGCGCGTCACGGATCCCCGGCACGGCGAGCGGCTCCGTCGCGACGACGTCGGTGGGCGGGCCGCCGAGCTGTCCGCGCGTGCCGTCGCCCCAGCAGGCGACGGTGCCCCCGCGGCGCAGGAGGCAGCCGTGCGCCATGCCGACGGCGATCGCGACCGCGTCTGCGCCGCCCTTCATCAACCGCAGCGGCTCGAGGCGAATGTTTCGCTCCCCGCGCCAGCCGTGGAAACCGCGCCCGCCGCCCGAGCAGGCCACCACGCCGTCGCGGCGCAGCGCGCAGACTTGATCCTCGCGCGCCGCGATCGCGATCGCCGGCGACAGCTCGGGCAGGGCGGTCGGCGGCTGGCCGGTGCGCTTGCCGAACCGCCCGTCGAGACAGGCGACCTCGCCGTGGCTCCGCCGCACGCAGACGAATTCACGCCCCATCGCGACCTCGGCCGCGTCGGTGAAACCACCGGTCGGGACCGGGCCGTTCATCTGGCTCGCGCCGCCGCCCCAGCAGACGAGCGCGCCGGTCCGGCGGACCGCGCAGGTGCGCCCGAAGGTGGCGGCGATCGACCGCGCGTCGTAGATGCTGGGGTCCGTCGGCGCCGGATCGGCGTGGGCGATGGTGGTGCCGTCGCCGAGCTGGCCGTAATCGTTTTCGCCCCAGCAGAGCACGCGCCCTTCGATGTGTCGCACGCAGGAGTGCCGGAGCGCGATCGCGAGCTCGGCGATCGGTCCGAGCTTCCGGACCGGCTCGCTCGTGGCGCCGATGGGGCCGCGGCACCGGACATCTCCGGCGTTGCCGATGAAGCAGGTCCGCTCGTCGCCCGCCGCCAGGCCCGCGGCGTGCGGCCGATCGAGCAGCGGGCGCGACGCAAGCTGCAGCTGGGGCGCCTGTCCGTTGTCGCCCATCTCGGTGCGCCCCCAGCACAGAACCTCGCCCCTCGTCGTCAGGACGCAGGAGGCGGTGGCGCCGACGGCCACGTGGACGACGTCACGCAGCCCGGGGATCTCGACCGGCGCCGCCTCCACGGACATCTTGCCGTCTCCGAGAGCGCCGCTGCCCCAGCAGACCACGCCGCTTGCGGCCGTGCGCGCGCAGGCCATCCCGGCGGCCCCCACCGAGACCTGCACGGCGCCGGTCACGCCCGGAATGTCCGTCGGCGCGTCGATCTGGACGCGCCCCGGGACCCCGAACGCGCCGTGGCCCCAGCAGACGACCGAGCCGTCGGTGCGCGCGACGCAGGTCTGCAGGCCGCCCGAGGAGAGGCTGACGGCGCCCTCGACACCCGGCACCTTTCGCGGGCGCAGCGGATCGCCCTGCGGATCGCGCAGGCCGAGGCGCCGCCCCCAGCAGAAAACCGCGCCGGTGCGCTGGCGCGCGCAGCTGAAACCGTTTCCGACCGACACCTCGACGGCGTCCGCGATCCCGGGGACGTTCACCGGATCTTTGTGGGTGTCGAGATCGCCGACGCCGAGCTGACCCTTGCCGTTGCTGCCCCAGCAGACCACGCGTCCGTCGCGGCGGACCGCGCAGGCGTGCGATCCGTCGGTGCTGAAGTGGCTCATCGCGACCTGCGCGATCGGATCCAGCTCGAGCTTGGGGTGCCCTCCGCCCGAGTGGCCAAACCAGAGTGTCCCGAGGCAGGTCAGGTGGCCGGCGCCGTCGACGGCGCAAAGACTGTCGCTGCCGACCGAGAGCTGCTTCGCCCCGTTCAGTCCGGCGATGGGGAAGGGACGCGCGACGCCGAACTTGTGCTCGGCGGGATGCGCGAGCACGTCGAGGCCCCAGCAGACCACCGACCCCGACGGTTGAGCCGCGCAGGTCATCTGACCGCCGACGGCGACGTCGATCGCGGTGCCGCGCGCCTCGTCGGCGGCGCCCGCCCCGGGCATGGCGAGCGTTGCGCAGAACGCAAGGATTGAAATCGAGGCGGCCCGGCGCGCGAAGGCCATCGTTCAGCTGAAATGATACCCCTTGGACTATAGTTCGCGCATGCCGGCCGGCCCCCTGCGCTTCGACGCGACCGAGGTGCGCGAGGTGCTGCGCATGATCGAGAGCGAGAGCCTGGACGTGCGCGCCGTGACCATGGGCGTGTCGCTGCGCGACGCCGCCAGCGACGACCTGGAACGGACCTGCGGCCGCGTCTACGAAAAGTTGATGCGCGCCGCGGAGCGGCTGGTCCCGACGACCAAGGCGGTGCACGACGACTTCGCCGTCCCGATCACCTCGACGCGGCTGTCGGTGACGCCGATGGCGCTGGTGACCGAGGCGGCGCGCGCGCCGCGGGTCGTCTCCGCCGCGCTGGCGCTGGATCGCGCCGCCCGGGAGCTGGGCGTCGACTACGTGGGCGGGTTCTCCGCGCTGGTCGAGAAGGGGATCACGCCTGGCGACCGCGCGCTGATCGATTCGATCCCGGAAGCGCTCGCCGAGACCAAGCACGTCTGTTCGTCCGTCAACGTCGCCAGCACGCGCGCCGGCATCAACACCGACGCGGTGCTGGAGATGGGCCGCGTCGTGAAGAGTGTCGCCGAGGCGACCGCGGCGGCGGGCGGCATCGGCTGCGCGCGGCTCGTGACGTTCGCCAACATCCCCGACGACAATCCGTTCGTCGCCGGCGCGCTGCACGGCGTGGGCGAGGGCGAATGCGTGATCAACGTCGGCTGCTCCGGGCCCGGGGTGGTGCTGTCGGCGCTGAAGCGTCTTCGCGCCACGGGCGAGCCGTACGACGTCGCGACGATCGCCGAGACGATCAAGCGGATGGCGTTCAAAGTCACGCGCGCGGGCGAGCTGATCGGTCGCGAGGTCGCGCGCCGCCTCGGCCCGCCGGTGCGCTTCGGCGTCGTCGACCTGTCGCTGGCGCCCACGCCCGCCGTCGGCGATTCCGTCGCCGAGATCCTCGAAGCGATGGGGATCGAAAAGGCGGGCGCGCCCGGATCGATCGCCGCGCTGGCGCTGCTGACCGACGCCGTGAAGAAGGGCGGCGTGATGGCGTCGTCGGCGGTCGGCGGGCTGTCGGGGGCGTTCATCCCGGTCAGCGAGGACGCCGGGATGGTCGCGGCGGCGCGCGCAGGCGCGCTGTCGATCGAAGGGCTCGAGGCCATGAGCGCCGTCTGTTCGGTCGGGCTCGACATGGTGGCGGTCCCCGGTGACACGACGGCCGAGACGCTGGCCGCGATCATCGCCGACGAGATCGCCATCGGCGTCTTCAACAACAAGGCGACCGGCGTCCGCATCATTCCCGTCCCCGGCAAGCAGGCCGGCGAGTCCGTCGTCTACGGCGGTCTGCTCGGCGAAGCGTACGTGCAACAAGTCAGCCGCTTCCGCGGCGACGGATTCATCCGGCTGGGCGGCCGGATCCCGGCGCCGCTGCAGGCCCTGCGCAATTGATTCCCGGGCGCGCCGTCCTCCTGCTGGCGCTGCTCGGTGCGGCGCCCGCGCCGACGCCGGCGCCGCCCGGCGGCGGTGCGGACAAGCTGCTGGCCGTGCGCCTCGAGCCGTTTCGGTTCTTCGCGGGCGCGCCGCCCGCGGGCTGGACAGCGGCGGCGTTCGATGACCGCGCCTGGGCCGGTCCGTCGCCGGGGCCGTTCGCGCCCCGCCAGCCCCCGCAGCCCGGGAACATGCAGCCGCCCGCGGGCGTGACGAACTTCGATCTGGCGCCGGGGCAGCCGTTGCTGCTGCGCGCGCGCTTCGCCGTGCCCGAGGCGCGTCGCGTGCGCGTGCTCGAGCTGCGCGTCGGGTACGACGACGGGTTCATCGCCACCATCAACGGACGCGAGGTGGCCCGCCGCGGAATGGCGCCGTCCGCCACCGTCGCCGCCGCGCCTCACGGCCCCGAGGTCGAACGCATCTACGTCGCGGTGCCCGAGGATCTGCCGGCGCTGTCGCCCGAGGGAAACCTGCTGGCGATC
>DATFXS010000269.1:0-4519 GCA_035315605.1 Polyangia bacterium | reverse complement strand
AGACTCCTGGTTGGGGGTGGGTTGGGATCGGTGCTGCCTCGATACTGACGATCCCGCACCGTCCACTGTCGCGCGAAAACGTGCCCCTCGCAATCTGCGCCCGGCCGTCGCCTCAGGCGGGGCCGCGGACCATGCGCACGGCCGCGTAGGCCGGATGGCCCGGGCAAGTCGGCGGGTTCAGCTTGCGGAGCTCGATCTGAATCCGGCGGACGCGCGGAAACCGCTCGCGGATCGCGTCCAGCATCCGGCGCGCCAGCGATTCCAGGAGGTGATGCGGCTCGCCCGTCCCGATGGCGACGACCACATCCGCGACCCGGCTGTAGTCGACCGTGTCCGCGAGCAGATCGCTCTGCTCCGCGACCGCGGCGTCGACGTCCAGCTCGACGTCGACCTCGAACTTCCGCGTCGAGCGGCGCTCGACCGCGGTCGCGCCGTGACGCCCGTCGAATTCGATCCGTTGCAGCGCGAGGGTCAGCATCGCAGGGGGTGGCCGGGCCGCTAACCGGCCGAGCGCTTCCCGGCGGCCGCGGCGCGCGCTGCCGCCTCTTCGCGCTCTTCCTTCTCTTCCTTTTCTGCTTGGGCGTCCTTGCGGAGCTTGCGCTTGATCAGCTCGCGCTTGACCGGCCCCACCTGGTCGATGAGCAGCCGACCGTTCAGGTGATCGGTCTCATGCTGCAGCGCCCGCGCGAAGAGGCCGTCGCCCTCGGCCTCGAACACGTTGCCGTCGAGGTCGCGGGCCCTCACCCGGGCGCGCATCCCTCGCTTGACCGGCACGAAGATGTCCGGAAATGACAGGCAGCCCTCGTCGCCCGTCTGCGACTCCTCGGAAATCTCGACGATTTCGGGATCGATGAATACCTTCGGTGGCGCGTCCTCGGCGCCGCCCGCCACGTGTCCGTCGACGATGAACAGGCGGACCGGCACGCCCACCTGGATCGCGGCCAGACCCGCGCCGTTCGCGGCGTTCATCGTCTCGGTCATGTCGGCGACCAGTTGACGCACGTCATCCCCGACCTCGCCAATGTCAACAGACCGCTGGCGCAGCTGCGGATCAGGGAACCGTAGGATAGATTTCAACGCCACGACCACTCTAAGATGACATCCGCAGAAAATGCGCGCAATGGGTGGTAACTTCGCCCGCCCCAGTCCATCTAAGCAACGATGAAGCTCTTCAGGTACGCGGACGCCGAAATCCCGACCGTTCACGGTCCGTTCCGGCTGTTGGTCTATCGCGACGCCGACGCCAGGGACGGCGATTCCCCGAACGCCGAAGAGCACATGGCGATCGTGCGCGGTGACGTCTCGGGCGCCTCGAGCGTGCTGTGCCGCGTCCATTCGGAATGCTGGACATCCGAGGTGCTGGGCTCGCTCAAGTGCGACTGCCGCGAGCAGTTCGAGGTCGCGCTCGAGCGGATCGCCGCCGAGGGGACGGGCGTGCTCGTCTACCTGCGCCAGGAAGGGCGCGGCATCGGCCTCGGCAACAAGGTGCGCGCCTACGCGCTTCAGGCAGAGGGCGCCGATACGGTCGAGGCAAATCAGGCGTTGGGGTTCGAAGCCGACACCCGCCGCTACGACCTGGCGGCCCAGATCCTGGCCGACCTCGGCGTGCGGTCGATTCGTCTCCTGACCAACAACCCGCTCAAGGTGAAGGGGCTCCGTGACGCGGGCGTCGTCGTGACTGAGCGGATCGCACACTGGGTCGGCGAGAACCAGCACAACGCGGCTTATCTGGCCGTGAAGCGCCGCAAGATGGGCCACCACCCCGACCAGCCCGTTCGCCTGCGGGCCCTGTCGTCTGCTAGAAAACGCTGAGTGGCAGAGACCGTCGAAGAGATCCGCGCCGCCATCCAAAAGGTCTTGGCGCAGACGCAGGATCCGGCGCTCAAGATCGACTTCGTCTCGGCGGGGATGGTGTCGTCGGTCGCCGTCGAGGGCGAGCGCGCGGTCATCGGCATCGAGCTGACGACGCCCGCCTGCCCGTCGCGCGACGCCATCGCCCGATCGATCGAAGCGGCGGTCGGCAAGCTGCCCGGCATCGCCGGCGTCGACGTCCGCTTCACGGCGCGGGTCGCGGGACGTCCCAACCACCCCTCGAATCCGCGTCTCCCCGGCGTCAAGAACATCGTGGCGGTCGCGGCCGGCAAGGGCGGTGTCGGCAAGTCGACGGTCAGCACGAACCTGGCGGCCGCGCTGGCGCGCACCGGCGCCACCGTCGGCATCCTGGACGCGGACGTCTACGGCCCGTCGATCCCCCAGATGATGGGCGTGCCGGAGCGCGCCGCCTCCGTCGAAGCCGGCAACAAGATCGTCCCGGCCGTGCACCACGGGTTGCGGGTCGTCTCGATCGGCTTCTTCGTCGAGCGCGGCGGGGCCGTGATCTGGCGCGGGCCGATGGTGCACAAGCTGTTGCAGCAGTTCATCGAGGACGTCGAATGGGGCGAGCTCGACTACCTGATCGTCGATCTGCCGCCGGGCACGGGAGACGCGCAGCTCTCGCTGTCGCAGCTGTTGCCGGTCACGGGCGCAGTGATGGTGACGACGCCGCAAGAGGTGTCGATCATCGACGTCGAGAAGGCGCTGGCGATGTGGCAGCGCGTCGAGGTGCCGGTGCTGGGCCTGGTCGAGAACATGAGCGGCTTCGTCTGCCCGAGCTGCGGACACCACGAAGAGATCTTCCAGCGCGGCGGCGGGCGGCGGCTGGCGGCGCGCGCCGGCATCCCGTTCCTCGGCGAGATCCCGCTGCAGCCGACGGTCAGCCGCGCGGGCGACGAGGGGACGCCGATCGTCGTGCGCGAGCCGCAGTCGAAGATCGGCGAGATCTTCGCGTCGGTCGCGTCGGCCATCGCCTGCAACCTGTCGGTGCGCAACGGCCCCCCGGGGCTGGCGGGGGGCGGCAAGCGCAGCTCGAAACTGGCGCTGATCCGCTGATCCGGTGACACCTGCACCTTGCGACGCCTCGGCTTCCAGGTAACGTAGCTTCGATGGCGGTACCACGAGCAGCGCGCGCGGGCGTCGCGGTCGCGCTCGCGCTGGCCGGCGCAGCGTGCCAGCCGCCGCCCTCCTTCGTCTCGGACGCGGGAGGTCCGCGGGACGGCGCTGCCTCCGACGCCGTCGTGCCTGTCGATGGGGCCGACCCCGGCGATCCCTTCGCCGGACAGCGCGCTGCCTGCGCGTTCACCGCAGGCGCGCTCGTGACCAACACGCTGCCGATCACCGAGAGCGAGCGGGCCGCCATCCCGATCCGTCACGTGGTCGTGATGATGAAGGAGAACCGGTCGTTCGACCACCTGCTCGGCAACCTGAGCACATCAGGGCAGCCGGAAGCGGAGGCGATCCCTGCATCGTTCGTCAACCTCGACAATGGCGGCATGTCGGTGGCGCCGTTCCACCTCCGCACGACCTGCGTCAACAAAGACCCGGGCCACCAGTGGGACCAGATGCACCGCCAGGTGCACGGCGGCCTGATGGATGCCTTCGTCACCAACGGCGCCGACACCACCGCCAGCGACGGCCACTTCGTGATGGGGAACTACGAGAACCGCGACCTCCCCTTCTACTACTGGCTGGCGAACACCTTCGCCATCGACGACCACCACTTCGCCTCCGCGCGCAGCGGCACCTGGCCCGATCGCAACTTCCTGCTGCTCGGCACCGCTGACGGCGTCAAGAGTACCTACGCCGGCCTCCCCAACCCGACGACGCCGACGATATTCGATTCGCTGGACCAAGCAGGCGTCAGCTGGGGCGCGTTCACCGACAGCGATCCGTTCGACGGGACGCTGGGATGGACGGCGCCGCACGTCGGTCTGTACACGATAGACGACTTCATGACCGGGCTGCGCGACGGCACGCTGCCGTCGGTGGCGTTCGTTGATTCGGTCGCCTTCCTCGAGGACGAGCACCCGACCGCCGACGTGCAGCGGGGCGAGGCGTGGAGCCGGCGCGTCTACCAGGCGGTCGTCGAGAGCCCGCTCTGGCCGACGATGGCGTTGATCTGGACCTACGACGAGGGCGGCGGCTTCGCGGACCACGTCCCGCCGCCCAACCAGGCCTGCATCGCCCGCCCCGGGAACCCGCTCGACATCCCGTTCACCGAGCTCGGCGTGCGGGTGCCGCTGGTGGTCATCTCGCCCTACGCCCGACCGCACTACGTCTCGCACGTCGTCGAGGAGCACACGGCGATCACCCGTTTCATCGAGACGCTGTTCGGGCTTCCCGCGCTGACCTCGCGCGACGCCAACAGCCCCGGGCTCCTCCACATGTTCGACTTCAGCCGCGCCCCGCAACTGCTGCAGCCGGGCAGCGCGCCGGCCGCCGGCGTCAACGGCTGCAGCGGCAACATCGTGCTCACGACCGACATGCCGAGCTACCCGACGGGGCCCGCGCTGTCGATCACCGTCAGCTTCAAGGGCGTTCCGACGCCGCAGGCGCGCGATCGGATCGGCGTCTACAAGTACGGCGACGTGCCGACCGAGGTGAACGGACAGGAACCGATCGCGTGGGGTTACATCGGCGGTCA
>DATFXS010000268.1:0-3803 GCA_035315605.1 Polyangia bacterium | reverse complement strand
CCGCCTGCGTCGCGGGCGGCACGCGCATCCGCACCTTTCCGTCCAGCACCGGCACGTCGATCTCCGCGCCCAGCGCGGCCTCGACCGGCGACAGAGGCACCTCGATCATCAGCACGTCGCCGTCGCGCGTCGCCTCGCGCGTGAAGAACGGATGGGGGCGCACGCGCACGATCACGTGCAGGTCGCCGGGCGGCCCGCCCCGCCGACCCGGCCCGCCCTCGCGCGGCACCCGCTGCGTCGATCCGCCCGTCGAACCGGGAGGGATCCGGACCGTGTAGCGCCGTTCCTTGTCGACCAGCCCGGCGCCCTCGCAGGTGGCGCAGCGGACGCGCGGCACCTGTCCGGTGCCGCCGCAGCCCATGCAGTCGCGCCGGCTCGTCAGAAATCCGGCCTTCTTGCGGATGACGCCTTCACCGCCGCAGCGCGGGCAGGTGACCAGCCCGGCACTGCCGCCCTCGGCGCCCGTGCCGCTGCAGGCCGCGCAGTCCTCGGGACGTTCGAACACGATCGTCTTCTCGCACCCGAGCGCCGCCTCTTCGAAGTCCAGCTCCAGCGTGTAGCGGAGGTCGCGCCCGGCGGACGATCGGCGGCGCTGCAGGCCGAACAGATCACCGAACAGCGCATCGAAGAACTCCGCCGCGCCCGTGACGTCGGTGGCGGCGAACGGGCTCTGCCCGTCGACGGACCCGAAGCGGTCGTAGTGGCGGCGCTTCTCGCCGTCGGATAGCACGGAGTAGGCGATCGCCAGCTCCTTGAAGCGCTCCTCGGCCCCCTTGTCGCCCGGGTTGCGATCGGGGTGCCACTTCAGCGCCAGCTTCCGATACGCAACCTTGATCTCGGCGTCGGTCGAGCCGCGGCCGACGCCCAGCGTTTCGTAGTAATCGGACGGCAGGTGCTAGCCCTCCGACGAGGGCGTCGTCGGCTTCGCGCCCGACGACACCGACACCATCGCCGGCCGCAGCAGCCGCTCCCCGACCCGGTAACCCTTCTGCAGCTCGGCCGCGACCGAGCCCGCCGGAATTTCGGTGTGCTCGACGCGCGAGATCGCCTCGTGCAGCCGCGGATCGAAGGACTGACCGGCGGCGTCGAACGGACGCACCTCGTAGCGTTCCAGCTTCTGTTTCAGAAGCCGCAGCGTCAGGTCGACGCCTTTCACGACGGCGGGGCCGTCGACGGCGCCGTTGCCGCCGGTCTGCATGGCGACCGCGCGTTCCAGGTAGTCGACCACCTCGAGCATGTCCTTCAGCACGCGCTCGCGCGCCTCGGCCACCGCGTCCGTCTGATCCTTGCGCGCGCGCTTCTTGAAGTTTTCGAACTCGGCCGCGATGCGCAGCATCCGGTCCTTCGTCTCGTCGCGCTCGGCCGCCAGCGTGGCCAGCTTTTCCTCCGGCGTCGCCTCGGGAAGCTCGGGCGCCGTCACGGGCGCTGGCTCCACCGGAGGCGCGGCGGCCTCGGGCGCAGGGTCTGCGGGCACACCTGGGGCGGTCCCGTTCGAGCTGTCATTCCCGGGCGCATTTTTCTGTCGTTTCATGCTCACCGTATCCACGCTGTCAAACTTAGGTCTTGCCGATCGCCTCGCCTATCGTCTCCGCCGTGAAGTCCACCAGCGGGATGACCCGCGAATAGTTCATCCGCGCAGGTCCTATCACGGCAATCGTCCCGAGGGGTCTTTCTTCGGGCCCGTACGGCGCCGCGACCACCGACACGTCGGTCAGGTCCGCCAGGTTCGCCTCGGCGCCGATGAAGACGCAGATGCCCGGCGCGTTCAGCGTCCGCTCGAGCAGCCGCACGACGAGGTCCTTTTCTTCCAGCGTCCGCAGCAGCAACTTCGCGCGTTCCAGATCCGCCTTGCCGGCCAGCAGGTTCGACTGCCCGTCGACCAGCACGTCGGGGGTCGGGGCGGCCGGGACGGCGGCGCTCGCCAGCATCAGCGCGCGGTTGACCAGCTCGTCGTGCACGGCGCGGTCGCTCTTCACCTCTTCGATAAGGCGGGCGCGCGCCTGTTCCAGCGTCAGCCCGGTCATCAGCTCGTTCAAGTAGTTGTTGATGCGATCCAGGTCGCCGCCCGTCAGGGCGAAATCGACCGGGACCAGCTTGTTCTGGATCTGGCCGCTCGCCGCCGCGATGACGGCCAGCAGCTGCCCCTCGCGCAGCTGCACGAACTCCAGGTGCTGGACGACGTCGCTGTCCGGGCGCGGCGCCTGCACGACCACGGTCAGGTGCGACAGCTCGCGCAGCAGGCGCGAGGTCCGCTGCATGACGTCCGGCACGTCGCCGCCCGCCGCCAGACGCTCCCGGATCTCGTCTTTTTCGCCCGAGGTCAGGCTGCGCACGCGCAGCAGCATGTCGACGTAGTAGCGCAGGCCACGCTCGGTCGGCAGGCGACCGCCCGACGTGTGCGCATGCTTGAGCAAGCCGGCCTCTTCAAGATCGCCCATCACGGTGCGGACCGTCGCCGCCGAGACCTCGAGGCCGTAGCGGCGCGTCACCGTCTGCGAGCCGACGGCCTCACCCGTGGCGAGGTACTCGGACACGACCGCGTGCAGGATCTTCTTGGCCCGAGCGCCAATATCCACACTTCTGTTTTACTTCAATGATCCGCTACGGCCAAGCCGCGACTATGCGCCTATATTGGCTTTTTCGATGATCTACCTGGACAACGCGGCCTCGACCGAGCCGGCCCCCGAGGTGCTGGACGCGCTGCGAATGACCGCCGCGCAGCTGTACGCCAACCCCGCCTCGGCGCACGCGGGGGGCGCGGCGGCGTCCCGGGCGCTGGCCCAGGCGCGGGGCGAGGTGGCCGCGGCCCTGGACGTCGAGCCCGGCGAGCTGATCTTCACCAGCGGGGGAACCGAGGCCGACGCGCTCGGCGTCCTCGGCGCGGCGCGCGCGGCGCGCGGGCGGCACGTCGTCGTCACCGCGCTCGAGCACCCGGCGGTCACGCGCTGTGCGGACGCGCTGGTCGCCGACGGCTGGACGCTGGACGTGGTGCCTCCCGGCGCCGACGGCGTCGTCCGCGCCGAGGCCGTCGCGGGCGCGGTTCGCCCGGAGACGGCGGTGGTCGCGGTGATGCTCGTGAACAACGAGCTCGGCACGCGGCAACCCGTCGCCGAGATCGCGCGCTTGCTCGGTAGCGCCGGGGATCGCCGGCGCCCCCATCTGCACGTCGACGCCGTGCAGGCGTTCGGTCTTAGCCGACTCCGCGCGCGGGCGCTCGGCGCGGACAGCGTGGCGGTCTCCGCCCACAAGCTGCACGGACCACGCGGCGCCGGCGCGCTGTGGGTGCGTCCGGGCGCGCGGCTGGCGCCGCTCTGGGCGGGCGGCGGGCAGGAGCGCGGGCTGCGCGGCGGCAGCGAGAACTTGCCCGCGATCGTCGGGTTTGGCGTGGCGGCGACGCTGGCGCGCGCCGCCCTGCAGGCCGGCGCCGAGGAGCGGGTCGCGGCGTTGCGCGATCGCTTCGAACAGGCGGCGCTGGCCGCGCTGGCGGGCATCGTCCCCGGCGTCCGTGCGACGGTGACGGGCGTGGCGCGCGCCCCGCACATCGCCTCGCTGGCGTTTCCGGGGCTGCCCGCCGAGCCGCTCTTGCACGCGCTGGAGGCGCGGGGCGTGCTCGCCTCCGCCGGCTCCGCCTGTGCGTCACGGACCGCGGGCCCCAGCCCGACGCTGAAGGCGATCGGGATCGACGACCGCACCGCGGTGCTCCGGTTCTCGTTCTCGCGCCTCACGAAGCCCGCCGACGCCGACGCCGCGGTCGCCGCCCTCGCCGACGCTGCCGCCGAGCTGGCCTCCGGACGGGCGCGCAG
>DATFXS010000267.1:0-6065 GCA_035315605.1 Polyangia bacterium | reverse complement strand
CGACGCCAAGAAGGACCTGCTCTGAAGCGACGCATCTACATGGGTCCGCCCCGAGTGGGCGGACCCGTGCCGGCTTTCCCTGTCCCGGCCGGCGCGGTAGCCTCATCGCTGGCGATGAGCGACGACCCGAGCCAGCAGACGACGGCCGCGCCGACCCGGCGCGGCGCCCGGGAGCGCGACCCGCTGGGGGCGGAGCTGCGCGTCGTGATGCCGTCCGCGCTGGCGGTGACGATTCCGATCATGGGCGGACGGCTCGTGCTCGGGCGCAGCCCCGACCCGTTGACCGATCCGTTGGCGGCGACGTTGACCGACGCGTCGGTTTCGCGCCGGCACTTCGCGATCGAATGGGATGCGGCGCGCGCCTTCCACACGGGCGGCGATCTGGGCAGCCGCTACGGTTCGTTCGTCAACGCCGTTCCCGCCATCAGTCCGTTGCCGCTGGCGGACGGCGCGGTGATCCGGCTCGGGCCGACGGTCGTGGCGGTGTTCCAGTCGCCTGGCGGGTCGGGCCCGGGCGGAGAGGGCGACGGGCCGGCCTTGCTCGAGGCGATTCCCGGCGAGGCGCCGCTCGCGCGCGCGTTGCGCGCGGACGTTGCGCGCGTGGCCGCCGATCCGTCGCCGGTCCTGCTGGTCGGCGAGACGGGCACCGGCAAGGAGCACATCGCCGAGGAGATTCATCGTCTCAGCGGGCGGCAGGGCGATCTGGTGGCGGTCAACTGCGCAGCGCTGACGCCCGCGCTGATCGAGAGCCAGCTGTTCGGTCACACGCGCGGCGCGTTCACGGGCGCCGACGAGGCCCAGCGCGGGTTGTTCCGCGAGGCGGACGGCGGAACGCTGCTGCTCGACGAGATCGGCGAGCTGCCGCTGGAGCTGCAACCGAAGCTGCTGCGCGCGATCCAGGAGCGCGAGGTCCGTCCGGTCGGCTCGACCCGCACGTTTCCCGTCGATGTCCGGGTGATCGCGGCGACCAACCGGAACCTGACCGCGCAGGTCGAGCAGGGCGGCTTCCGCCGTGACCTCTACGGGCGGCTGTCGTTGTGGGAGATCGCGATCCCGCCGCTGCGGCGCCGGCGCGGCGATCTGTTCATGTGGCTCGAGCGGCTGCGCGCGCGCTGGCTCGCGGAGCGATCGCGCGCGGTTAGCGTCCGCCCCTGGGTGTTCGAGGGGCGTGCCGCCGAGGCGCTGTTGCTGCGCGACTGGCGCGACAACCTGCGCGGCATCGATCGGCTGGTCCACGCGCTGGCGGGGTCCGGTGCGGGAGGCCGCGACGACGAGCCGCTGACGTTCGAGGTGTTGCCGTCGTGGCTGTGGGAGTCGTCGCTGGCGAACGCGCCGGCAGGCGACGCGCCTCCGGCGCCGGCTCCCCGCGCCGCCCCGACGCGCGACGAGCTGTCCGAAGTTCTGGCGCGCAACCACGGCAGCATCCGGGCCACCGCTCGTCACTTCGGCCGCGACCGCAAACAGATCTACCGCTGGATGGACGCGCTCGGCCTGCGCGAAAAATCGCCGGAGCGCTGACCGCTCACGCGCCTCGTGCCCGGGCGGTTACCATCCGGCGGCAGCTGCGTAACGGGCTCATACACAGAAGCCAGCAATCATTGCGGCCTGTATTGACACATCGTTGCGCCCACGCGTAATGAGCGAGTCTCCTCAACAATCGACGGAGGTTCGCCGTGACGAGAACGCAGAAGATTGTCGTTGGTGGGCTGCTGACAGTCTCGGGGGCGATCGCCGGCTGCGGCGCCCAAAACGGCGCTGTCGATTCTGTCGAGAGGATCACCAGCAGCCTGGAGAGCGCTCCGAACGATCGTGGGTTTGCTGAAACCTTTCACACCTCTGGCGTCATCGATCGGACCAATCCCTTCTTCACGCCCAACGGCGGGAACGGGCGGACCTGCGAAACGTGTCACCTGTCCAATCAGGGATGGACCATCACGCCCGGGGCCGTGACCGATCTCTTCGACAACACCGCCGGCCTGGCGCCGCTGTTCATGACGCTCGACGAGGGGAGCCGTCCCGACAATGACGTCTCGACGCTGGCGGCCCGGCAGAAGGCGTTCACCTCGACGCTGCTCCAGCATGGCGTGACCCGGTTTCCGCTCGGCTTCCCGGACACCGCCGAATTCACCGTCACCGACGTCAAGGATCCGTCGGGGTTCGCCACGCCCAGCCAGCTGATCATATTCCGCCGGCCGAGCCCGGTGTCGAACGAGGCCAAGGTCGCCCAGACGAACTGGGCGTTTCAACCGTCCGATTTCGGCGGCGTCGACGTGCCGACCTTCCTGGTGCCGAACGCACAGGGGGCTTCGTTCTTCCACCTGCAGAATCCCGCCTTGCCCGTCGCGCTCGCGACGCAGATGCGCGATTTCCAGCTGGGTCTGTTCCTGGCCCAGGCGTTCGACAACGCCGCGGGCGCGCTCGACGCGGGCGGGGCGAAGGGCGGCCCCGCCAACCTGGCCGGCCTGCCATTCTACGTGGGCATCAACGACATCCAGGGCAACGATCCGCTCACGCACACCTTCAACCGCAAGGTGTTCGACATCTTCGACGCCTGGGCGAAGGGCGGCGATGATGAGGCCGACGACGACTCCGGTGAGGCCGACGCCGTCGCGAAGCAGGCCAAGGCCCGGAAGTCGATCTTCCGCGGCCAGGAGATCTTCAACTTCCGCACGTTCGAGATCTCGGGCGTGAACGGTCTCAATGACCTCCTCGGCCAGCCTGTCGTCACCGGGACCTGCAGCACCTGCCACAACACAACGAACGTCGGCGGCCACTCGGTCATCCGGTTCTTCGACACTGGAACCGCCAACGAAGATCGCTGTCTGCCGGACTATCCGGTCATGACCTTGAAGAACAAGACCACCGGCGAGATCCGCAAGGTCTGCGACGCGGGTCGCGCGGGCGCCGGGTTTCCGCCGACCGGGCACTGGGCGGACGTAGGCGCCTTTCGCGCGCCGCCGCTGCGCGGGCTGGCGTCGCGGTCGCCCTACTTCCACGACGGGCAGGCCGACAGCATCGACGCGGTGATCGCGTTCTATCAGCAGCGTTTCAACATCAAGCTGAACAAGCGCGACAAGACAGACCTCGGCAACTTCCTCGAGGCCCTCTGACCGGCGGGCCATTCCCCGCCGCGTCCATGAGCGGCAATTTGCCGAACAAATCGCGCGACCCGCGCGCTGCAGTCGGCATCAAGAGGAAGCAGAACGAACGGCGCCGATAGCGGCGCCGCGCCGAAACATTCGCAAACGCTCGAACCATCTGGCGCCGGCAGATTTCCGCCGGGTGTTCGAGCAACGAACTGTCGGGCCGGATGACGGCGGCCGACGGAAGGGGAACGACCATGTCGAAGAGGATCTGTCGTCTGTCGGAAATACCAATGACTGCGCTGGCGATCGGGGTGCTCGCGAGCGTCGCGAGTTGTGGGAGCGGGGGTGCCGCTCTGAGCGGCACGGGCGGCGCAGCGGGCGCGGGTGGCGCAGTGGGCGGCAGCAGCGGCGCTACGGGCGGTAGCGGCGCGACGGCAGGTAGCGACGGTGGGAGCGGCGGGAGCGGAGGCGACAGCACGACGAGCGGAACCGGCGGCGCGACCGGCGGTGGCGCTGGCGCGACAGGCGGCGGTGGCGGCGCGACGGGCGGTGGCGGCGGCGCGACCGGCGGCGGCGCGACAGGCGGTGGCGGCGGGGCGACCGGCGGTAACGGCGGCGCGACGGGCGGTGGCGGCGGCGCGACAGGCGGTGGCGGCGGCGTGGTGACTGGAACGGGCGGCGGTGGTGCCGCCGGCACCATCGGCCCTGGCACCGGCACCGGCGGAACGGCAATCGGCACCGGCGGTTCCGTCGGCGCGTGCGCGCAGCCCTGGGTGGGCGACATCCAGATCGCGACCGCGCTCGACGACGAGGTCACCGCCGTCACCGCAGCCGCCGGCGGCGGCTTCTACGTCACCGGCTACGAGCGCGGCGACGACAACTCCACCGACGTCATCCCGGCCGGCGACGCGCGCGCGGTGATCGCGCGGTACGACGGTCAGGGTCTGCTGATCTGGAAGTCGGTGGTCGACACATCACAAGCGGATACGGCGGAAGACGTCCAGGTCGATCCCGCGACCGGCAACCTGATCGTCGTCGGACGGACCAGCGGCGCGCTTGCCGGTTTCCAGAACGCGGGCCAGATGGACATGTACGTCTCCGTGTTCGACAGCGGCGGCGATCCGCTCGGCGCCATCCAGATCGGCGACGAGCGCCCGCAACACCCGGTCCGCCTCGGCCTCGGACCGAATAACAAGATCCTCGTCGCCGGCTACGACGACATCTTCATTCCGAGCAACTATGTCGCCGCCCTGTCGCACGGCTTCCTGGCCGAGCTGACGATCGGATCGGCGCCGACCTTCGCGCCCAGCGAGGACTTCTGGCATCGCAGCGCGTTCTTCGACAGCCCGCCGCCGCCGCCCAACAACGAGGACTTCACGACCGGCGTGGCGGTCGCCGCCGCCGGCGACGGCACCATGTACGTCTCGTCGACCGTGGACGGTCGGGTCGATGTGCGCGGCATGTTCCTGACGAAGCTCGACGCCTCGGGCCAGACGATCTGGTCGACGCGCCTGTCGGGCGATGCGGGCGACTTTCTCGCCGCCGTCGGCCTCAGCCCGAACGGCGATCTGTTCGTTGCCGGCGCCGCATCGGCACATGTCGCGGGCGTCGAGGTCGGCCAGCAGGATGCGTTCGTCGCCAAGATCGACAAGACGACGGGCGCCGTACTGTGGGCGGCCCTTCCGGGCACACCCGAGTCGGACTACCCGACCGCGATGACGTTCGACCCGGCCGGGAACATCTATCTGACGGGCCAGACGCTCGGAACGATCGCGGGCGGCGCTTCCAACCAGGGCGGGGTCGACATCTTCGCCGTGAAGATCGGGCCGTCGGGCGGCATCCTGTCGTCCTGGGAGCGCGGCAGCGCCGGCGACGATTTTCCAGCCGGCATCGCCGTCGATGCCTGCGGTCACGTCTTCGTCGGCGGGTTCACGACCGGCGCGCTGATCGCGGGACAGCCCAACAAGGGCGGCCGCGACGGATTCGTGGTCAAAGCCGACCTTCCCTGACCGTTCCCGCCGCCGGTTTCCGGCGGACGATCGCCGTGGCAGTATCCCGCGCGGGGTGACCCGCAGGAGGATTGCCATGGCCGAAAAATCGCACAAACGCTTCCCGCACGACGAGATCGAACAGCTCGCGCCGAACCTCTGGACGGTTCGGGGCAGCCTTCCGTTTCCGCTCAAGCGCCACATGGTCGTCTACCG
Organism: Polyangia bacterium; assembly: GCA_035315605.1. Taxonomy (GTDB): domain Bacteria; phylum Myxococcota_A; class Polyangia; order Fen-1088; family Fen-1088; genus JADGRB01. The sequence goes on along the minus strand of DATFXS010000267.1, from coordinate 775 downwards.
GCTCGCCGACGGGACGCTGCTGATCCACAGCGCGATCGCGATGTCCGACGAAGCGATGGCGAAGCTGGATGCGCTCGGCCGCCCGTCCGTGCTGATCGTCCCGCACACGGGGCATCGGATGGACGCGCCCTTCTACAAGGCGCGCTACCCGCAGGTTCGCGTGATCGCGCCCGCCGCCGCGCGGACGAAGGTCGAGGAGGTGATCAAGGTCGACGCCACCTGCGAGGACGCGCTGCCCGCGCTCGGCGTTCGCGTCCACCCGGTCCCCGGTTTCAAGAACTTCGAGCTCGCCTACGAGCTGGACATGCAGGGCGGCGGCAAGGCGCTGGTGATGTCCGACGCGGTCGCAAACCGCGACCACCCGAAAGGCTTCGGCGGCTGGTTCTTCGCCAATGTCACCGGCGGCATCAAGGGCCGCCTCGGCGTCGCGCGCATCATGCGGATCATGATGGTGAGCAACCGGGCCGAGGCGCGCGCCGGGCTGGAAAAGCTGGCGGAGATTCCAGACATCACGCTGCTTTCGGTCGCGCACGGCCGCCCCGTGCGAGGCGACGTGAAAGCGGCCCTGCACGAGGCCGCGTCCGCTTTATGACGTGAGCGTCCTGACGCGTCGGAAAATGAAAAATAACCAGGAGACGTATTAAAACTTACATTTTCTGACAGCGTAAAAATCCTAGGCTACCCGACATGCGAAGCGTGTCGAAGGTGGTTCTTTGCGGTGGCTCGATCGGCGCGGTGGTTGCGGCGCTGGCGGGATTGCCCGGATGCACGGACG
>DATFXS010000266.1:0-3406 GCA_035315605.1 Polyangia bacterium | reverse complement strand
CAGGCGCCGGGAACCAGCCAGCGAAACGGCAGCACGGCGCGGAGAGCCGCCGCGTAGCCGTCGGCGACGCGGGCGATCGTCGCGCGCACGGCCTCCGCGAGCCGGCCGGGCGGAGCGTCCTTGAGGAACGTCCGGCAGGCGAGCGGCGTCACCAGCATGCTGACGAAGTAGCCGGCGAACATCGCGGTCGCGACCGTGAGCGCGAGCGGACCGAACAGCTTCTTGGCGAGGCCCGTCAGCAGCGTGACCGGCAACAGAACGGCGACGGTGGTCAGGGTCGCGGCGAGCGCCGGGACGGCGACCGCGTTCGCCCCCTCGAGGGCGGCGTCGGCGGCGGTCCGGCCCGCGTGGCGATGGCGGTGGATCGATTCCAGCACGACGACGGAGATGTCGACGAGCGGGCCCATCGCCAGCATGAGGCCGCCCAGCGTGAACGCGTTCAGCGTCTGCCCGGTCACGTAAAGGACAATCAGGATCACCGCGAAGGAGATCGGGATCGCGATCGCGGCGATCAGAACGCCGCGTCCGCTCTGAAGAAAGAGCAGGATGACCAGCGAGATCAGGATCAGGGCCTGGACGATCTCGCGCTTGAGGCCGCTGTAACTGGTGCGCACGAAGGTCGACTGGTCGAAGATCGGCTTGACCTCCAGCCCGGGCGGCAGGTTCTTCAGCTCGCCCACGGTCTTCTTCACGGCGTCGACGATCGCCAGCGTGTTGCCGCCCGGGACGCGCAGGACGTTCAGGTAGACGGCGTCGTTGCCGTTGACGGCCACGGACTGCGTTTCCGGTGAGCCGCCGTCCTCGACGCTGGCCACGTCCCTGATCAGCACGGCGCGGCCGCCCTGCTGCTTGACGGCGGCGTCCCCGATGTCGGCGACCCGCCGGGCCACCGCGTTCGTGTAGACGTTGGCGTCGAACTTCGGCGCGATGAACTCGCCCGACGGCAACAGCGCGTTCGACTGCGCGACCGCCGTCGCGACGTCGGTCGACGTCACGCCCCGGGCCTGGGCGCGCGCCGGATCGACGATCACGTTGATCTGGCGCTGGCGTCCGCCGTCGATGGCCGCGCTGGCGACGCCGGGAATGCCCTCGAGGATCGGTTCGATGTTGTTGAACGCGTAGTCGTACAGCTGCGGGCCGGTCAGGCCGCCGCCCGAGACCGCCACCTGGATGACGGGCGCGTTCGAGGGATCGTACTGGAGCACGAACGGCGGCAGCACGCCCAGCGACTTCGGCACCGCCGCCATCGCGAACGCGACCTGCTGCTGCACCAGTGTCTGCGCCGCGTTGAGATCCGTTCCCCACTTGAGCCAGACGAACACGACCGACAGGTTGTTGCGTGACGTGCTCTGGACGAAGTCGACGCCCGGGGTGGCGCTGACGTATTTCTCGATCCGCCAGGTGATCGTCTTCTCGACGTCCTTCGGGCCCAGCCCGGGCGCCAGCGTCCCGACGACGAGCACGGGCGGCGTCAGCTCGGGGAACGTGTCGACCGGCATGCGCGGCGTGACCACCGCGGCGAACACCACCAGCCCGATGCAGATCATCAGGATCGCGATCGGGTTTGTCAGCGAAAGGCGGGTCACGGTCCGATCCCGGCCACCTTGGTCCCCGCGTCGCCCGCCGCCTCGAGCTGCGCGTCGACGCGGTCCCCGTCCTTGAGCAGCGCCCGTCCTTCGGTCACGACGTGGCTGCCCGCGGGCAGCGCCGGATCGACGAACAGGCTGCCGGCCTTTTCCCCCTTCAACAGATAGACGCCTTTGCGGGCGACGTTGCGGTCGACGACGAACACCGTCGCCTTCTCGCCGCGCACCGACGCGGCGACCAGGGGGATCTCGGTGGCGGCCACCGGATCGCCGACGTCCATCGTGATCTCGGCGGTCGTGCCGACCGGCAACGACCGCTTCGGATCCGGAATGTCGATCTCGACGTGCACGGTGCGCGTCGAAAAGTCGGCCGCCGGCGAGCGCCGGGCGATCGTTCCGCGGAGTTCGCGGTTCGTCGCCAGCGCGACGATCCGGACCGGCGTCGCGGGGGCGACGACGTCGAAGTCGGCTTCCGGCACCTCCGCGACGATCCGAACCGTCGCGCGGTCGACCAGCGTCGCGACCGCCGTGCCCGGGCGGGCGAACGCGCCCGGATCGGCGGCGCGGATCGCGATCTCGCCGGCGAACGGCGCGCGCAGCACGCAGTCGTTCACCTCCAGCGTGGCCCGCTGCATCTTCGCCTGCGTCTCCATCAGCTCGGCGGCCTTGCTGGCGCTGTCCGCCGCGTGCTTCTCGATCTCGTTCGGCGAGGCGAAGCCGCCTTCCTTCAGCTCGGCGACGCGCGCCGCCTCGTGCGCGATCGCTTCCTGCTCGGTCTGGATCGCGCGCGCCTGCATGGCGACCGCCTTCGAAGACGCCGAGGCGTTCCGGCAATCGAGGGTCGCGATCACCTGGCCGCGCTTGACGGCGTCGCCCGGCCGCACCAGGACCGTGTCGACGTAGGCCGAGATCAGCTGCGGGCCGATCTTCGCCTCGACCCACGGCTCGATCGTTCCCACGTACCGGCGCGCGGGCCGGTACTGGGCCGCCTTCGCCTCGACGACGGTGACGCCCTTCGGGGCTCCAGCCAGCGCCACCTTGTTCACGCGCGAGCTGGCGTGCCCGACCATCAGCAGGCCGATGGCGACGACGGCGGCCGTCCCGCCGGCTATGACGAGCGGAACACGGCGCGATTTGCGGATCGGCTGCTGAACGTCGTTGTCACTGGTCATCGCGGCTCTCGCTCCTCTTCGGCAAACAGTCGGGTCAGGAAGGCGCGCGCCCGGAGCGCCTCGTAACGCCCGACCGCCAGCTGGATCTCTGCGTCGGTCCGCACCGTCTCGGCGTCCGCCAGCTCCAGCGACGTTCCGAGCCCCGCCTTGAAGCGGGCCTCCGCCTGCGCGTAGTTCGCCTGCGCCGCCTCCACCGCGCGTTGCAGGCCGACCAGGGCGGCCTGCGCGAGCTGGACGGCCACATAGCCCTGCTGGACCGCGGCGGTCTCCTGCTGCGCCTGCGACGCGAGATCCGCGCGCGCGACCTCCTCGCGCTTGGCGGCGGCATCGCGGCGGGCGGCCACCACCGGGTCGTAGATCGGCCAGCGCAGCACGAGGCCGAGGTCCCAGTTCGGGACCACCGGCAGCGGACCGTAATCGGGTGACGGCGGGCCGCTCGACGGCGTGGCGGCGCCGCCGCGCTGGGAAAAGGTCGCGCTCAATTGCAGATCGGGCCGCAGCTCGGCGGCGATCGCGCGCGTCACCGCCTCGGCGCCCCGCAGGCGGGCGCGGGCCTCTTCCAGCACCGGATCGCGCTCGAGGGCCAGCTTCAAACCGGCTTCCAGCGCGGGGGCGGGACGCAGCGACGGCGGCTCGCCCGCCGCGTCC
>DATFXS010000265.1:0-4051 GCA_035315605.1 Polyangia bacterium | reverse complement strand
GCATTTCCGTCTTTCTGAACGTCTGTGAGGGTTGGTGTTCCCGCCCCGCCCGAACCGTCACATCACGCCGCCGAACATGGGGGCCGCGCCCGGCCCCCAGCCGAAGACACCGCGCACGCTCAGGAACACCGTCTGGCGGGCCAGATCGGGCACGGGGTTGTTCGGCGTCGCGCTTCCGCGCTGCGACAGCGCCAGGTAGCTGACCGCGAAGGACATTGGCCAGTTCGATATCCGGCCCGTCAGCGCCGCGCCGCCCACGAACTGATCATACAGGCGCGCGAGGTGCTGCGACTCGCTGGCGACGCGAGCATACGTGTAGCCGCCCCACCCACCCACGAACAAGCGCTCGCTTCGGGTGAGCGGCAGCGCCAGCCGCACGATCACCTGGTCGTTCAGCGTCGCCTCGCCCAGGAACAGATTGGGCGCGGGCGACTGCGCCAGGCTGACGCTCGCGAACCAGGGGAGGCGCGTGTAGTTGACCATCCCGTTGAACGCGGGGGCCAGAACGCCGGAGCCGTCCAGCTTGAAGATCGTGGAGGGTCCGCCCTGCAGCGTCGTCGTCCAGGTCGGGGAGATCTCGCGGCGCCAGCCGGCCATCAGCCTGGCGATGATCGTGTGCCCCTCCGCGTACGGGTCGGGGGGCAGAGCCGGGTCGGCCTCGCGGAAGGAATCGCCCCCGTCGAGGACGAGGGTGTACTGGTTGCGGCCCATCTCGCGGTTGCCGGACACGCCCGCCGCGATGAAGGTGGTCGTCGGCTGGGGAACCACCATACCGTTGAGCGTCGGCGATTCCAGGTAGCGAACCTGCGTCACCGACGCCAGCTCGTTGTAACCCTGCCGCGGCGTCGGCTGATACGAGAGGTTCTGGTTCACCCCCGTCGACAGATAGAGCAGCGAGCCCGCCACCGCCGCCTGCGTGGTCGCGGCCACCGGGTCGACGAGAGAGAGCCCCGACGCCTTCGTCAGCGTCCCCTGCGCGCCCATACCGAGCTTCCAGCGCGCCGACAGCTCGGCGGTCGAAGTGAGCGCCAGGTTGTTGGTGAACGTGGCCGCCCCTTGGGTACGCACGTACTGCGTGTAGGCTCCGTTGTAGCCGAGGCCGAGCGTCAGGCGCGCGTTCGAGTACGCGAGGCGCGTGTTGCCCCCCACGAACGTGTAGCTGTCGGCCACGCGCGCCTCACCCGCCGTCGTGACCGCGGCGTTGTCGGTCGCGCCGACGCCGACCAGCGGCTCCAGCTGGTAGATCAGGTCGGCCCGGGCGGCCACCGGCGCGAGTCCCGTTCCGACGGCGACGAGCAGCCAGACGAGACGGGGCGCCATCGTGCCCCAGGCTAGCATGACGAGGCTCGTCGCCCGCAGCCGTCGCGACGGTCAGGCGCGCTTTTCGGCGTACCAGGCGATCGTCCGGCGCAGGCCTTCCTGGAAGGTGACCGCGCCCTGGTAGCCGAGGCCGGAGCGTGCGGCTGAGATGTCCGCGAGCGAATGCTTCACGTCGCCGACGCGCCGGTCGGCGTAGGTGACCGGGATCGATTTTCCGAGGATCTCGCCGATCAGGCGGACGACATCGTTGAGCGTGGTCGCCACGCCGCAGGCGACGTTGAAGACCCGCCCCGACGCGGCGGCCGCCGGCGCGCTGGCCGCGGCCAGGTTCGCCTCGACCGTGTTGTCGATGTAGCAGAAGTCGCGCGACTGGGTGCCGTCTCCGTAGATGGTGACGCCCTGCCCGACCAGGCCCGCGGTGACGAAGCGCGGGATCACCGCCGCGTATTCGGATTTCGGATCTTGCCGCGCGCCGAAGACGTTGAAGTAACGGAGGCTGACCGTCTCGAGGCCGTACGCCCCCGCGAAGACCGCGCAGTAGTGCTCGCCCGCCAGCTTGCCGACGGCGTAGGGCGACAGCGGCGCGGGACGCATCGTCTCGATCTTGGGCAGCGTCGGCGTGTCGCCGTAGGCGGACGACGACGCCGCGTAGACGACGCGCCGTACGCCGGCGCGCTTCGCCTCGTGCAGGAGGTTCAGCGTCCCGGTCACGTTCGCCTCGTTGCTGGTCATCGGGTCGGCGAGCGAGCGCGGCACCGACGGGATCGCCGCCTCGTGGAACACCACCTCGACCCCGGCGCAGGCCCGCGCCACCGCCGCCGCGTCGCGCACGTCGCCCTCGATGAGCTCGACGTCCGCCGCCACCTCGGCCAGGTTCTCGCGCTTGCCCGAGAAGAAATTGTCCAGGACCCGCACCTTGTCGCCCCGCGCCAGCAGCGCGCGCACGATCCCGGAGCCGATGAAACCGGCCCCGCCGGTCACGAGGAAGGAGCTTGCCATGCCGCGCAACCTATCCGAACGGGGGCCCGGCGAACAAGTTCCCCGGAAATGTCCGCGTGGAAATCTTTGGTAGTATCCGCCGGCCCGTGGACTGGAAATCGACCCTCAACCTGCCGAAGACGGAGTTCCCGATGCGCGCCGATCTGGCGCGGCGCGAGCCCGAATGGCTGGCCCGGTGGGCAAAGGAGCGCCAGTACGAGCGGATCCTGGAGGCCCGCCTGCGCGACGAGGCGCCCGAGTACGTCCTGCACGACGGCCCCCCCTACGCGACCGGCGCCATCCACTACGGCACCGCGATGAACAAGGTGCTGAAGGACATCGTGGTGCGGTCGCAGCTGCTGATGGGCAAGCGCGCGGTCTTCCGGCCGGGCTGGGACTGCCACGGCCTGCCGATCGAGCAGCAGGTCGAGAAGAACCTGGGCAAGGACGCGCGGTCGCTGGACGCGGTCGCCTTCCGGCAGAAGTGCGAGGAGCACGCGCTCAAGTTCGTCGACGTGATGCGCACGGAGTTCAAGCGGCTCGGCTGCGTCGGCCACTGGGACGACCCCTACCTGACGCTGGCCAAGGACTACGAGGCGACCATCGCGCGCCAGCTGGCCGGGTTCGTCAAAACCGGGTTGGTCTACCGCGACAAGAAACCGGTCCACTGGTGCTTCTTCCACCGCACCGCGCTGGCCGAGGCGGAGGTCGAGTACGAAGACCACGCGTCGCCGTCGATCTACGTCCGCTTCCCGATCGTGGGCGACCTCGGCAAGGCGGACGCGCGCCTGCGCGACAAGCGCGGCGCCTTCGTCATCTGGACGACCACGCCCTGGACGCTGCCCGCCAACCTGGCGGTCGTCGCCAACCCCGAGCTGGACTACGTCGCCATCCCGCGCGGCGACGAATTTCTGATCGTCGCCGCGGGCCTCGCCGAGGCTTTTCTGGCGGCGACCGGCATCGCGGCCGCGAAGGAGACCTGGATTCCGATCTCGCGCGCCGGCCTGCGCACGCTGGAAGGGACGACCTACACGCCGCCCTACCCGCGCCCGACGGCCGACGCAGCCCGCGATTACCGGCTCTGGTTCGCGCGCCACGCGACGCTCGAGGCGGGCACGGGCCTCGTCCACACCGCCCCCGGTCACGGCGCCGAGGACTACGTGGTCGGGCGCGAGCACGGCCTGGAGATCTTCGCGCCGGTCGACGCGCACGGCGCGTTCGCGGGCGCGATCGATCTGCCGAACTGGGCCGGCAAGCGCGTCTTCGACGCCAACCCGGAGATCGTGGCGGATCTGGCGGCGCGGGGTCTTCTGCTCAACAAGCCGGGCGAGACGGTGCGCCACCAGTACCCGCACTGCTGGCGCTGTCACAACCCGATCATCTTCCGCGCCACCGAGCAGTGGTTCGCGCGCCTCGGCGAGGCCAATGTGGATGATGAGACGGCGCTGCGCCATCAAGCGCTCGTCGAGATCGGCAAGACGCGCTGGATCCCGGCCTGGGGCGAGAACCGCATCCGCGGCATGATCGAGGCGCGCCCCGACTGGTGCCTGTCGCGGCAGCGCGTCTGGGGCGTGCCGATCCCGGCCTTCAAGTGCGGCGGTTGCGGGAAGGATCTGCTCGACAGCCAGGTTATCGAGCACGTGGCCGACATCTTCGCGCGCGAGGGATCGAACGCCTGGTTCGCGCGCCCGTCCGCCGAGCTGCTGCGTCCCGGCACCCTGCCCTGCACCTGCGGCGGCCCGTGGGAGAAGCA
>DATFXS010000264.1:0-5448 GCA_035315605.1 Polyangia bacterium | reverse complement strand
CGACCGCCTCTGTCACAGCGTCGTCGACGTCAAGGCGCTGCTCGTCGGGCTCAAGCGCCGCCTCGCCCCGGGCGGGCGCGTCTACATGACGGCGTTCAATTACATGTGGGAGCTGCCCGTCTCGCTGGCGGAGATGGCGGCCTGGAAGCGCCCGGCGCCCACCTCGAACTGGCTGGCCGATTTCGATTATCGCAACCTGTTCGACATCGTCGGCCTCGAGGTCGTGCGCCACGAAGACAGGCTGCTGTTGCCGGTCGGCGTGCCGGGTCTGGCGACGGCGCTGAACCGCTACGTCGTGCGCGCACCCGGCATGCAGGTCGCGTCGCTTTACCGGATCTACGTGCTGCGCGATCGCGGCGGGGCGCCGGCGCCACGGCGCGCGAGCGTCAGCGTCATCGTGCCGACGCGCAACGAGGCGGGCAACGTCGCCGCCGCCCTGGCCCGGACGCCCGTGATGGGCAGCGGCACCGAGCTGATCTTCGTCGAGGGACATTCGACCGACGACACCTGGGCCACGATCCAGACGGAGATGAAGCGCTACGCCGGCCCGCTGAAGCTGGCGGCCTATCAGCAGACCGGCAAGGGCAAAGGGGACGCGGTGCGCCTCGGCTTCTCGAAGGCGAGCGGCGACATCCTGATGATCCTCGACGCCGACCTGACGGTGCCGCCCGAGGACCTGCCCAGCTTCTACGACGTGATCGCGAACGGCCAGGCCGACTTCGTGCAGGGGACCCGGCTGGTCTACCCGATGGAAGCGGGCGCGATGCGCTTCTTCAACAAGCTGGGCAACGTCGCGTTCTCGCAGCTGTTCACCTATCTGCTGCAGCAGCCGATCAAGGACACGCTCTGCGGAACCAAGGTGCTCTGGCGGCGCGACTATGAACGGATCGCCGCCGCGCGGTCGTACTTCGGCGACTTCGATCCGTTCGGTGATTTCGACCTGATCTTCGGGGCGGCCCGCCTCAACCTGAAGATCGTCGAGATCCCGGTTCGCTATCGGGAGCGGACATACGGGACCACCAACATCGATCGCTGGAAGCACGGCTTGCTGTTGCTGCGCATGTCGGCGATCGCAGCGCGCAAGATCAAGTTCGTGTGACCGCCCTGGATCACAGAGCCGGGCCGGCTTCCACTCAGCTGTCCGACGAGGTCCGGGCGCGGACGCTGGAGCGGTTCGAACGCCACCGGCAGGTCTGGGCGCAGAACCGGGCCCTGCAGGCGCTGAACGCGGAGTTGTACCTGCGCGTGGCCGCCCACCTTCCCCCGCCCGCGCTCGGGCGCCGCATCGAGCTCGGGTCGGGGCCCGGTTTCGCGCGCGAGTTCATCCCGGACCTCGAGCTGACGGATCTCGTGCGCGCCCCCTGGCACGACCGCGAGGTGAGCGCCGAGGCGCTTCCGTTCGCGAACCGCAGCCTGGGGGCGCTGGTGCTGTTCGACGTCCTTCACCATCTGCCTTCGCCGCGCCGGTTCTTCGAGGAGGCGGCGCGGGCGCTGGCCCCGGGCGGCCGCATCGTCATGTGCGAGCCGTACATCAGCCCGCTCTCGTATCCGATCTACAAGTTTCTGCACGAGGAGCCGCTGGACCTCGGCGCCGATCCGCTGGCGCTGAACGACGTCGCGGGGGCGCGGGATCCGTTCGACGCCAACCAGGCCATCCCGACGGTGCTGTTCGGACGCGGGCGACAGGCCTTCGAGGAGGCCTTCCCGACCCTGGCGATCCAGCGCGTCGAGCACATGTCGGGGTTCAGCTGCCCGGCCTCCGGCGGTTTCTCCCACGGGTCGTTCCTGCCCTGGCCGCTCTGGTCGCTGCTGCACCGGATCGACGGGCGGTTGCCGCCGGCGCTGCTGCGCTGGACGGGCTTTCGCATGCTGGTCGTCCTCGAGCGTCGCTAGCGCTACACTCCGGCCGTGTTCATCGGCCACTTCGCGGTCGGGTTCGCGTCGAAGCGCGCGGCGCCGCGCGCCTCGCTGGGCGTGCTGATGGCCGCGCCGCTGCTCGCGGATCTCCTCTGGCCGATCTTCCTGGTGGCGGGTGTCGAGAGCGTGCGCATCGAGCCGACCAGCAACCCATTCCTCCGGCTGGATCTGCACGACTTCCCCTGGTCGCACAGCCTGGTCACGTCGCTGGCCTGGTCGGCGATCGTCGCGCTGGCGTTCTGGGCGGCGACACGTTACGCGCGCGGCGCCTTCGTGCTGGCGATCGGCGTTTTCAGTCACTGGGTGCTCGATTTCGTGACCCACAGGCCGGATCTGCCGCTGTACCCGGGCAGCCCGAAGTCGGTCGGTCTGGGCCTCTGGAACTCGCCCACCGCGACGATCGCCGTCGAGACGACGATGTTCGTCCTCGGTGTGGCGATCTACGGGCGCACGACGCGCGCGACCAACTGGCGTGGCGTCTTCGCGTTCTGGTTGCTGGTCGTGGTGCTGGCGATCTTCTACGCGATGACCGTGGCCGGCCCGCCGCCGTCCAGCGTCGATTTCATCAAGTACGGCGGGCTGACCGGCGTCCTGTTCGTGCCGTGGGCCTGGTGGATCGACCGCAACCGCGAGCTGCGCGCGCGGATACCCTGACTACGCGCCCGACTTGCGGGCCACCAGGATCAGGAACCCGCCCAGATTGCGCAGCAGGGGCGCGTCGCAGGCGGCGCGCTCGGCCCAGGCGAAGAGGCGGCCCAGCGGCGGCCAGGCGAACACGTGCGAGGCCGGCGTCAGCACGCGCACGCCGCGCACGCCGACCATCTCGACGCCGGCGGGCAGGTAGCCGCGCGCGCGCGACAGGCGGTCGAAGCGCGTGAAGACGTGGCCCTCGTGGGTGCCGTCGCCCGCGATGCGCCCCGGGCCGCCCAGCCGCTTTGCGAGGTAACGCAGCGACATCGGATTGTAGAACTCGAGCAGCAGATGGCCGCCCGGGCGGACGAGGCGGGCCAGCTCCGCGATCGCGCGTTCGATCGGTTGAACGTGCGCCAGCACCTTCATGCTGTAGACGAGATCGAAGGACGCCGATGGCAGCGGCACGTCGGTGAGCGAGCCCTGCACGACGGTCAGGCCGCGGGCGCGCGCCGGCGTCAGCATCCCGCGCGACAGATCCAGGCCGACCGCGGAGCGCGCGACCTCGGCCGCCTCGCGCAGCAGGAGCCCGGTGCCGCAGCCCGCCTCGAACACGTCCTTGCCGGCGCCGTAACGGCGCACGAGGTCCAGCTCCAGCTCATCGATCAGGCGGTGATAGCCGCGGTGACGATCGGTGTCGTACGTCTCCGAGAAGCGGTCGTAGTACTGTTGCGTCGTCGGTTTCAATGGTGGGCTGGCTCCCTGGCCTGGCGGCGCGCGACGATCATGAACAGTACGCCGGCGATGCCGAAGGCGACAATCGCCGCCTGAAGCCCGAGCGCGACGCTCTTGGACTGAGTGTGGTCGGCGATCCAGCCGACCACGGTTCCCGCGGGCGCGTTGCCGAGCACGTGGATCCAGAACATCGCGAACGCCTGCAGCGTCGCCGCGAACCTGGCCGGGCCCAGCTCGTCGATCACGGCGGCCGACGGGCCGTTGTAGACCGACAGCAGGAAAACGGTGATCGCGGTCAGGATCATGAACGCCACGTGCTCGGTGATCAGCAGAGCCGCGATACCGAACGGAAAAGCCAGAAGCAAGGACAGCCCGATGGCCCGCGCGTGCCCGCCGCGCCCCCCGCGACGCGTGAGCGCATCCCCGAAATACCCGCCCGCGACGACGCCGCCGATGCCACAGACCACCCCGACCGCGCCCATGAAGACGTTGCCGATGTTTCCCTTGAGCTGTCGCTCGACGATGATGAGCTTCTGCGACCAGACGACCAGCGCGCTGGCGCCAAACGTCGACAGGATGCCGCCCGCGAGCGCGATCAGATACGTGGGTGCGAGAATGTAGGCCCGTGCCGGCAACTTCACCGGACGGATGAGACGCGCGGGCGCGGCGACGAACACCGCGCTGATCGCGAGCAGGACCGACGGTCCACCCGCGATCAAGAACACGTGGTGCCAGTCGATCTTTGACGCCAGTGCGTTGCCGAGCACCAGTCCGGTCGTCGCCCCGAACGCCATGCCGACGTTGTAGATGCCGAGCGCGCGCCCGCGCTTGTCGGGTGGGGCGGCCGCGATCAGCAACGCGTTTGCGCTGGGGCCGTAGGCGCCCTCGCCGACGCCGACGACGGCGCGGCAGGCCAGCAGCGACCAGAACGAATGACAGAACGCCGAGCCGATGGTGGCGGCGCTCCAGACGGCGACGCCGGTGAAGATCACCTTGCGCGGACCGATCCGGTCGGCGATCGGGCCCGACACCGCTGACGCGATCGCGAACACCATCAGGTTGACGAAGGCCAGCCATCCGAAGCGCGCATGGTTGATCTGGAAAGCGTCCATGATCTTGTCGGCCATCCCGTAGACGACCTGACGATCCATGTAGTTGAAGAAGTTGAGGACCGTCAGCAGCGGCAGCGGCGGGATGCCGCGCGGGCCCGTCGCGGGTGCTGACGCGGGCTCTGACGCTGACGCGAGACTCATCGAGGGGGAGCCGTAGCTCTACCCGATATGGCGGGCGGTTTCCACGGATGTCACTGGCAGGTGGCCCCGTCGGCGATGATCAGAACGGCGATCTTCGTGGTTTTCCCGAACTGCTTGGTCGCGGTCGCGAGCCCGATCTTGGCGAGCCGCTGTTGCATCAGGATCGGGTCATGCTCGAGCTCCTCCAGCTCGAGGACCCGGGCGAATTCGATGCAGAGCGCCCGCCGGCCCATGTGAACGCGTTTCGCCTGCTGAACCAGCGCATCGTGCGCGGCGGCGATCGCCTGATCGGACGAGGCCGCGCCGGGATCGGCCAGAGTGGCCAGGCCGGACTCCGCGGCGCCTTGCAACACAGAGTCGACCGCGATCGGCGCCACCCCTTTCGCGCGCCTGAGCGAAGCGATCACCGTCGCGGCCATGGCTGGGGTGACGGGGGCGGTGGCGGGACGGGGACGGCGAACGAACACAAGCGTGGCCAGCAGGTCGCGGGCATCGCCCGGACGCATGGCGACGCCGATGCCGACGTGGGTGAAGTCCGCCCGGAGCATGTTGGCCCGGTGGCCGGGGCTGTCCATCAGGACGCGATGCGCGCCATCCGCGTCGTCCGCCTCGGCCACGTTTTCGCCGGAGAGCGACACCAGCACGCCGGCCCGTTCCAGCCGATTCTCGACCATGCCGGTCGTCGGCGACGCGTGGCCGAAGAAATGCCGCGCGATCATCTCCTCGGTGTGCGCGACGGCGACCGCGTGCAGCTCCGGATCGGCGATCAGGGGGGACAGGCCCGCCTGGCGCCGGACCTCGTTCAGCAGCGCCAGCATGCGCGCCTCGGCGCCGGCCGGGAGCATCACCTGGCCGTCGTCGGGCGATCCCGGCGGCACCCAGACCGGCTCGGCGACACCGACGTAGACCGGCA
>DATFXS010000263.1:0-3441 GCA_035315605.1 Polyangia bacterium | reverse complement strand
GTCTCCTGGCGGCGCGCTTCGTCGATGACGGCGTCCGGCTCCTCGACGACGCAGACGGTGCCCTCCGGCAGGTAGTCGAACACCGGCACCATGCGGGCGTGGAACGCGGGCGCCAGCGCCTCGATGCCGAAGAACTGCTCGCCCTCCTCGATCTGCTCGAGCAACCGGCGCGTCTTCGACGACGGAAACACGGCGGCGTCGGCAGCTTCCAGGATGCGGGCGCGCGGATCGGCGCCCGCCGTCGGGATGGTCTCGCGCACCGGATGAACGTAGACCGCGTCCAGCGGGCGCAGCGTTCGCTGCGTCGCCGCATCGTAGAGCCGGATCGATTCCACCTCGTCGCCGAACAGCTCGATCCGGACGGGGTGCTTGTAGATGGGCGGGTAGAGATCGATCACCGCGCCGCGCACCGCGAACGTCCCCGCGTCCTCGACGACGGGCGAGCGCGAGAAGCCGGCGCGCACCAGCGCCGCGACGGTCGCGTCGCGATCCAGCGTCGCGCCCGACGCGATCACCTCGCACATCGATTCGAAAGGCGCCCGCGGCACGACCCGCCGGAACAGCGCCGCCGCCGACGCGACCAGCACGCGCGGCGCAAAGCCCTGCGACAGCCGGAAGAGCGCCGCCATCCGGCGCAGCGTGGTCCGGCGATCGGCCTGGACGTCGGCGTAGGGCGACGCATCGGGCGCCGCCAGCTCGAGAACGGGCGGCGGCGCGAGCGGATCGTCCGAAGCGCCGGCCGCGGGCAGGAAGAACTCGAGATCGCTCGCTCGCATCTCCGCCGTCTCCTCATCGGGGACGACGTAAAGCAGCGTCGTATCGGGCGCGGCGCACGAGGTCGCGATCGCGGCGCCGAGCGACCCGCTGGCGCCGTACAGCTCGACCGCCCGCGCCCTTCCGGCGAGGAGACCGCGGATCGCCGCCACCGCGTCGGTGAAACCGTACACGGCCGATCCCGGCAGGGGATCGGGCGCGCCCGCGACGTCGTGATCCGGCTTCGACTCCATTTGAAGCAGCGGCGTATTTACCTCAAACTGCGCCCCGTGGCTGGGACGACGACGCTGGGCTTGGCGGTCGTGCTTGCAGTTTCCTCGACTCCGGTGACCGACGCCGCCGTCCGGACCGAGGTCGACCGCCTTGTCGTCCAGGTCTCCGCCGCGCGCCACCTGCCGTTCCGGGGCGCCCTGCAGGCGCGCGCCATCACGCGCGACGCGGCGGACGCCCAGGTCGCGGCGGCGCTGGCCGCCCGCATCACCACCTCCGACCTGGGCGCCGAGGAGCAGATGTTCAAGCGGCTCGGCCTGATCGCGCGCGCGGCCGATTACGCGAAGTTGTGGGTGGCGGGCCCTTCGACCGCGACGGTCGCGACCTACGACCCGGCGTCGCGACGGCTGCTGGTGCCCGATTTCTTGCCGCTCGACGGTCAGCGCGTCGCGCTGATCCACGAGATCGCGCACGCGATCGCCGATCAGCGTTTCGACCTGCGCAGCTTCCTGGCGCCGCCGCCCCAGGCGCTGAGCCCGCTTTCAGGCGACGCCGTACGGGCGCGGCTGGCGCTGGTCGAAGGGGACGCGACCCTCACGACGCTGGAGGTCGTCGACCCGAGCGGCGCGTTCCTGCGCCCGACCGCGCTGGCGTCGATCGCCGATAGCCTGCGCGCCGCCGCGGGCGAGGGGCGCCCCGGCTGGCTCGGCGCGCTGGGCCGCTTCGTGCACGTCGACGGCCTCCTGTTCGTCGCGCGCGCGCGGGGGCGCCAGGCCTGGCCGGCGATCGACGCCCTCTGGCGCGATCCGCCCGCGTCGTCCGAGCAGCTGCTGCACCCGGACAAGTACGATTCCTGCGAGAGCCCGATCCCGATCCCCGAATCGGCGCTGCCGATGCTGCCCGGCTTCGACGCGCCGAAGACCAGCGACGTGCTGGGAGAGCTGGTGATTCGCACCTGGCTGTCGACCGCGCTGCCGGCGGACGTCGCGGCCCGCGCGGCGGCGGGCTGGGGCGGTGATCGCGCGGCGCTCTACCGTCCCGCCGCCCCGGCGGCCGAGGGGGGCGCGCCCGCGCCCGGCGCGGTCGCGGCGCCCGCGCTCGGGTGGCTGACGGTCTGGGATGACGGCGGCGAGGCCGACGACTTTGCCCGCGCTGCCGCCGCCGTGGCCGGCGAAGCGAACGTGCAGCGACGAGGCGACGCGGTCGCGCTCTGGTTCGGTCCGTCCGACGCCGCCGCGGAGGCGCTCGACGGTCTGCTCGACGGCTGGCGATCCGCGACGCTCAGCGAGCGCCGCGCGCACGCGGGCGGTCGGCGCGCCCACGCGCCGGCAGAGCGCCAGTCAGGCGGCTGCGCGCGCGCTGCGCGGTGACCGCGCGCGATTTGCGGAATTCGCGCGCCGACAAATCAATGAACGACCCGACTGGTTCGGGCCGATCATTTCGCCTAACACTCCCCGCGTCATTGCAGTTCATTGCAATGGTTGTTTGAGCAATTGAAACAAACGTGTGGGAGGAGCTTGTAACATGAAGATGACGAGATTGTGGAAATTGGTTCCCGGTGGTCGCGGTCTCTGGCTGTTCGGATCGCTGGCACTGGCCGCTTGCGCAGATCAGGGCAGCGTCTCCGATCCAGTCACGCAGATCGAGAGTGCACTCGGATCACCGACGGGCGCGCAGGGGTGCGTGGTGGGCACGGCCACCCTCCGGATCGCCCAGCGCGTGACGACCACCGGCGGGCTGGCGGCGAACGGCCTGGTCATGGAGTCGGGCGCCGTGGCCAACGGCGGCGCGAACATAAACAACGTTGCAGGCGCCGTGGTGCGGATTTCCGGCGCAACGATTAATGGCAACGTGAGCATTGCGGGCGCAGCCCCGTCCCAGGCCAATGGCGAGCTGATCAACGGCGCCGTGATCAATGGCACCGTCACGACCGGCGCGGGCCGGCAGGCGGTCCTGCCGACCATGACCGTCGCCGCTGGCATCATCCCCGTCACACGGAACAGCAACGATCCCGCCCTGAACCTGGCACCCGGAAATTACGGAGCTGTCAATTTGAACGGATCGACCACGACGTTCTCGGCGGGGACGTACAACCTCGCGTCGCTGACGGTCAACGCGGGCGCCACGGCCGTCTTCAATACGACCGGCGGGGCCATCAACATCAACGTGCAGGGGACGATTGCGATCAACGGCGGCACGCTGACGGCGGCCGATCCATCGCGGGTCACCTTCTACAGCAACAGCGCCGCCTCCAACGCGGTGACGATCAATACCGGAATCACCAGTTTCCCGGGGACGGTCACCGCGCCGAACGGGGGTCTGACCGTCGGCAGCCGGATCACGCTGAACGGCTGCGTGGGGGCGAAGAACGTCGACATCGAGCCCGACTCGCGCGTCAACACGACCGGGACTTGACGATAGTCACCGCTGCGCGGGCACCGCTCCCGAACCTTCGCG
>DATFXS010000262.1:0-6953 GCA_035315605.1 Polyangia bacterium | reverse complement strand
TCTGCACGTTCAACTGCGGCACCGCCTGCAACCCGTGCCCGGGCGACATCGTCTGCCCGAAGGGGATCGCTTGCTCGATCGACTGCCCCGCCTCCGGCTGCGCGGGCGCGATCGACTGTCGCGACGCCACCAGCTGCACCGTCACCTGCGCCGCCAGCGCGTGCAAGGGCGCGATCCAGTGCGGCGGCAACCCCTGCATGGTCACCTGTTCCGGCACCTCGTCGTGCAAGGGCGGCGTCACCGGCGCCGGCACCATGAACACGATCGTCTGCTCGGGGATGGGCTCGTGTCAGGGGGTGGTCGCGTGCAACGGCACCAACTGCCACGCCACCTGCTCGGGGCCGCAGTCGTGCGCGTCGGGTGTGCAGGCCGACGGCGCCGCCAACACGATCACCTGCCGCGGCACGGGCTCGTGCAACGGCAAGGTCCGCTGCAGCGGCAACAGCTGCTCGACCGACTGCACCGGCATCCAGGCCTGCGCGATGGGCGCGTGCTGCTCGGCCGCCAGCTGCCAGCGGATGCCGCCGACGCTTCAGTGCAGGTAGCAGCGTGGATCGCTCGCCGCGAGCGATCAGTCCGTTGCCGCGTCCACGTCGCCGTCCGCCCCCGCGTCGGGCGGATTGAAGTCGATGCACATGCCGCCGATCAGGCAGACGTCCGGGACGCAGTAGGCGGCGATCGTCTGGACGTTGCAGCAGGTGGCGTTGCTGCCGCAGAAGCCGGCGCCGACGTCCTTGCACGGGTCGGTCGATCCGATCGCGGCGGGCTGGACCTTCGTGCAGACGCAGGGGACGCCTTCCAGCTGCACGCCCAGGTACGGATCGCAGGTGCAGCGGAGCGGGAGCGTGCATTCGTTTCCGCACATCGTGCACGGCTGGCCGACGCCCAGCTCGTTCGCGGCGGGCGGGCAGCCGGGCGGCGCCTCCAGGCCGACCTCGATGACGCCGCCATCGCGCGGACCGCCGCACATCGGCTTGCTCGGCGACGAGCAGCCGGCCGCCGCGCCCAGCAGCACGGCAGTCACGAGCGCGACCCTTCTCGCCATGCGGCCAGCTTATCCCATCGACCGAAACCGGCGCGATCTCAAAACGCGCGCGTCACGCGCAGCGTGAAGGAATGCGTCCCGACGTACTCGAGCACGCCGTACAGCTCCTCGCCCCGCGTCAGGCCGAAGCGCGCGATCAGATCGATGCGGTACGCGTCGCCCGCGTGGATCTGCAGGGCGGGCGCCACCCAGACCGCGCGGACGTCGTTGAACTTCTGGTAGTCGGCGCCGGCCAGATGGTTGAGCTGGATCGTCGTGGTCAGCTCGACGGACGCGCCCAGGAACGACCAGGGCGCCCACCCGATCGCGTAGTGGGCATCCCAGAAGTAGATCGACGGGACCCTGACCAGCGTGTCCTGAATGTAGCCGTTGGGGCCGATCATCCAGACGGCGCCCTGGTTGATCACGTACGTGAACCGACCGCCCAGCGCGCCGCCGATGACCGCCGTCGGCTCGATGTGGAAATAGTAGGGGATGGTGAAGATCGCCAGCGAGCCGTCGAGCAGGTGAAACGTGAACCGGGTGGTGTGCGTGGCCAGCCGCCCGCGCAGCCCCAGCCCGGCGATCAGCGCCTCGCTGTCGCCCAGCAGCCGTTCCGTCCAGGTCGTGCCCAGCGTCAGATCGCCGAGCGACGGCCGGGTCTGGTGCTCGTCCTGCGGCATCGGCGCCTGGTTCAGGATCGACGTGACGTCGACGATCGTCAGGTTGAAGGGCACCTGGGCATCGAAGGCGAACCGGTGCCAGCGCCACACGCCGCCCGCGGCGACGCGGATGTTCTGGCCCTTGCCGGCGATGTACGGCAGCGCGGTCAGATCGTCGCTTCGGGCGTAGGCGCCGTCGACGTAGAGGCGCGTGCGCTGTTCGGGCAGCCGCAGCGCCGGCCCATCGACCGGGGGTGGGTAGTAATCGGAAACGAGCTCGGTCGCTGCGTCTCCGGTCGAGCTGGCCGCCGGTTCGCCCGGGGTGGCGTCGCCCGCCGCCGCGTCCCCGGCCGGCGCTTCGTCATCTGCGGCGGCGCGCGCGCCGGTGGCGGGCGCGATCAGCAGCAGCGAGACGGCGCAGAGCGCGAGCGAACGCGGCAACCGCACCCATGTACCGCAAACCGGCCGTACATCGCAACACCCCGTCACGATTGGACAAAAATCAGGTTTGCGGGCGCTTCGAAAAGCTGCAACAGTCCTGCATATGTGCTTATCGAGATGCTTATTCTTCAGGATCTGTTTCGTCCTGCTGGCGGTCACGAGCTTTCGCGGCGCCGCGTCCGCCATGGTGACGCAGCCGAACGGCGACATGGCGCCGCAACCGACGCCGGCCGCGGAAATCAGCGTCATCACCAGCCGCGGATTTCCCGCCGACGCCGATACGCTGGCCGGTCTGTTCAAGTATCACGCCATCAATGGCGTGATGGGCGGCGATTCCACGATCGATCCCGTGCGTGACGCGCAGATAACGCCGGGGACGTTCTCGCCCCAGTGCGGGCTGACCGGCACGCTCGTGGACCACGGCGGTGGCTGCAAGAACGCGCTCGGCTGGTACAACGCGACCGAGCCGCCGACGATGCCGACCGCGGCCCAGATCTACACGCTGGTGCCCGCGAACCTGCAGCCAGCGCCGCCCAACGGCCTGTCCTGTCAGGACAACGACTTTTGTCCGCTGGCGACGATGATGACGACGCAGACAGGCCAGCACACCTGGGTCAACTACGACTTCGCCCAGAACATCCGCACCAGCCCCAACTACAAGGGGGGCCTGATCGGCCTGGCGATGATCGGGAACCCCGGCATGCAGTGCCCGCAGACGAAGTACTCGCAGGCCGAGCTGAACGACAAGGACTCGGTGACGGGCAAGCCGTGGATCACGACGCTGATCTACCAGTCGGTCGCCGATCCGCAGTCGTACTACATCGCCTTCGAGGACCAGGCGACCTGCACGCTCAGCTGGCGGGGTTGCACCGGTCCTTCGCCGAACCAGCCGGGCAACGGCAACGACGGCGACTTCAACGACTTCGTCTTTTTCGTCTCCGGCCTGTCGTGCAACCTCGGCGGCGACCCGTGCACGGTGCCGGGCGCGATGGGCATCTGCGCGGGCGGCATCACCGAGTGCGCGGCCGGCGGGATGACCACGCAATGCCGGCAGACCGTCATGCCGACCACCGAGGTCTGCGACAACATCGACAACGACTGCAACGGCATGGTCGACGACGGCAGCAACCTCTGCCCGCCCGGGCAGGTGTGCAGCCAGGGCGTCTGCCGTCCTCCCTGCGACGACACCGAATTTCCCTGCGGCGTCGGCCTGACCTGCGACACCGACGGCCTGTGCAAGGATCCCGGCTGCATCAACAAGACCTGCGGCACCGACCAGATCTGCAAGGGCGGAACCTGCGTCGGCGGCTGCGACGGCGTCGTCTGCCCGCACGGCCAGCGCTGCCAGCTTGGTAACTGCGTCTCGGCGTGCGACGGCGTCACCTGTCCGTCCGATCGCGTGTGCGAAAACGGCGCCTGCCAGCCGCCCTGCAACAACATGTGCCGCACCTGCAAGGCGGGCACGACCTGCAACATGACCACCGGCGTCTGCGTCGAGACCGGCTGCCAGAGCAAGACCTGTCCGTCGGGGCAGGTCTGCGTCTCGGGCAACTGCCAGGACGGCTGCACGGGCGTGACGTGTCCGGGCGGGCAAGAGTGCATGAACGGCAGCTGCATGCTCGTCGCGCAGCCCGACGCCGGAGCGCCGGCCGGCAGCGGCGGCGGCGGCGGGTTCAGCATCGTCGGCACGGGCGGCGCCGGCGGCAGCACCAGCGTCGGGACGGGCGGCTCGGGCAACACCACCGGCACGGGAACCGGAAACGCCGGCGGTACGACGACGCAGACGCCGACCGGCAAGATCAGCACCTGCAGCTGCGACGCCGCGCAGAGCTCCGGCGCGGCGGGCACCGCGCTCTTCCTGGCGGGCATGGCGATCGCCGCCGGTCGCCGCCGTCGCGCCTCCGCCCGGGCGCGCCGGACGTAGCGGGTGGGGCAGGGCCGCACGTGAAGACGGCGGCCCTCGCTTCGTTGCTGCTGGTGCTTTCCGCGCCGGCCCGCGGCGAGCCCGGGGCGCCGCCGGCGCCCGTGCCGGACCTCCCCTACAATTTGACCGTCGACGCGACGATCACCGGCGCGGGGATCGCGTACTGGATCGGCACGGAGGCGTTCAAGAGCCACCTCGCGCCGTCGACGTGCCGCTGGTGCAATCCGCCGGGCTTCGACAGCACCGTGCGCGACGCGCTGAAATGGAGCGACACCGGGACGGCGAACCTCGTCAGCTACATCGTTCCGCTCGGCGTCGAGCCGCTGGCGGTGTTCGCTCTGGATGTGATCGCCGCGCGCGAGGCGGGCGCGCCGCGCGCCGCGTGGGTCGACGCGCTGCTGATCTCGGAGTCCGTGTCGATCGCGATGGTGATGAACCAGACGGTGAAGTTCATCGTCGGGCGCGAGCGGCCGTTCGTCCACGCGTTGCCCGAGGCCGACAAGCCGCACACCGCGCATCCGTCGGACAACAACGTGTCGTTCTACTCGGGGCACGCGACGTTCGCGTTCGCCCTGGCGGTCTCCGGCGGCACGGTCGCGTCGATGCGTCGCTACCGGCTGGCGCCCTGGATCTGGGGCGCCGGCCTTTCGCTCGGCGTGGCGACCGCGTACCTGCGCGTCGCCGCCGATCGCCACTACGCCAGCGACGTGACGGTGGGCGCCCTGCTGGGATCGGCGACGGGCTTCGCGGTGCCGTATCTGTTCCACCGTCCGGGGCGCGTGGTGGTCGCACCTGCGCCGATCGACCACGGCGGAGCCGGCCTGGCGGTGTGCGGCGACTTCTGAAATCGCCTGTCCATTTCTGACGAGCGCGCCTGACCGCAATCAGTTTTCTGAGCGCGCCGCGTGCGGCGATCGGTGTTTACGGCCGTGGTCCGGCGGGCGCGGCGTGGCCTGGATATTGCCCCTGCATGGCGTCCGGCGATGACTCGAGCGATGACGCGCGCAAGCTTCGTGCTCCTCTTGCTCGGCGCCGGTTGTTACTCCCAATCCACCACGCACGCGGTGCCGGCTTCGATCGTCAACGACGGCTGCGGCTCCCACGTCAGCGCGGACGCGTGCGCGGCGGCCACCGGCTGCGAATGGCGCGCGGTCACCACCGACTGTCCGACCGGCGTCGTCTGCCCGCAGGGCGTCTGCGCCACGCCCGATCCGTGCGCCGCGCTCACCACGTCCGCGGACTGCGCGGCGGACGCGCAATGCGCCTGGTCGGGGCAGCGGCCGGCGTCCGCGGCGATCAACATCTGTCCGGCCGGATCGACGTGCGATGGCGGCGGCTACTGCCACGCGCGCGGCGCTTCCGGCGGCGGCTGCACCTGCGTCCAGCCGATCGCCTGTCCCGCGAACGCGGACTGCCCGGCCGTCGTCTGCGATTGCTCGAGCCCGCCGACCGGAAACGGCGGGGGCGGCGGGACGTGCACCTGCGCGTGTCCCACGTGCGCGCCGGGCGAGACCTGCCCGCCTTGCAGCTGCGACTGCGTCGCCGGCGGCGGCGGCACCTGTGGCGGCGGCGCGGCGACGGGCGGAACGTGCGCTTGCGCGTGTCCCACCTGCGCGCCGGGGGCGGCCTGTCCGCCTTGCGACTGCGCGTGCGGCGCGGGCAACGTCGGCGTCGGCGGCTCGGCCTCGGGCGGCATGCGGGCGACGATGATTGGCGGCGCGGCACCGATGGCCGCCGGCCCGATCGATCCGTGCGCCGCTCACGGCGACGCGCAGACCTGCGACGCCGACGGCGCGAATTCGTGCAACTGGATCGAGCTCGGCATCGTCTGCGTCACGGCGCCGTGCCCGAGCGGGACCTGCGTCAGGGTGCAATCGGGGACGGACGGGGGAACGGGCGGTGGCGGCTGCGGGTGCGCCTGCGCCGCCTGCGTCGCGGGACAGAGCTGTCCGCCGTGCGTGTGCAACTGTTGCGGGCCGACGCCGACGCCGGTTCCGACGCCCGCCTGAATCGCACTTTGCGATAAGCTGCGTCGGTGATCGGCCCGCTCCCGGCTCTGCTCGCGATGGCCGTCGTCGCCGCCGGCGAGGCTCCGAGCGGCGGCGCGGCTGCGCCGGAGCCGACCGCCGTTCCGAATGCGGCGCCTGCGCCGCCGCCGCCGCCGGAGCTGCCGATCACGATCGTCTGGAACGCGCCCGACGAATGTCCCGGAATCGATGCGCTGAAGGCGGAGATCCGCCGCGTCGCCGGCCAGGTGCCGCCGCCGTCGGAGCGGCTGTCGGCGACGGTGACGATCCGGCGTGGCGGCCCTGGCGCCGGCGCCAACTGGCAGCTGACGCTGGTGACCGCGGCCGGCACGCGCGCGGGCGAGCGGAAGCTCGCCGGCTCCGATTGCGGCGAGCTGATGCGCGCCGCCGCGCTGGTGCTGGCGCTGATGATCAACCCGCAGGCGTCGCTGCTCGCCGAGCCGCCGCCGCCCCCGCCGCCGCCCCCGCCACCGCCACCACCGCCGCCGCCGCCCGAGCCGGAACGGCGCTTCGCCGCGGGCGTCGAGGCGCTGGTCGGCAGCGGCGCGCTGCCCAGCGTCGCGCCGGGCGTCGGTCTGCGCCTGGTGGCCGGCAACGGCGCGCTGTCCGCCGAGCTGCGCGCGAACGTCTGGCTCTCGCGCAGCACGGCCAGCCCCGACCAGTCGATGGCGGTCCTGGCGACGGCCGGCGGCCGGTTCTATCTCGCGGACGCGTCCGCCGCCGGCTGCGCGCGCGCTCTCCACGACCAGAGCGTGTCGCCGGCGCTCTGCCTGGGCGGATCCGTCGTGCGCTTGCACGGCACCGGCTACGGCGTCGGCTTTCCGAGCGCGGCGTCCGCCTGGTGGACCGCGGCGTTCGGCGAGGCGAACCTCCGC
>DATFXS010000261.1:0-2206 GCA_035315605.1 Polyangia bacterium | reverse complement strand
GACCACCACGATCTGGGCGGTGATGTCGATCGTGTTGCGCGTCAGGCCGAGCGCCTGATCCAGCAGCAGCGTCGGGCGCGCGCCGCCGATGGCGTGATACAGCGCGGCCGCCGGCGGCAGTCGCCCGAAGAGCAGCGCCGGAAACGTCCGCGAGGCCCGCAGGCGATCGTAGGCGGCGCTCAGCCGGTCGGCCGCGCTGTCCAGCTCGCGCAGCACGCCGCGCGACACCAGGTAGACGAACACCCCGAACAGCGCCAGCCCCAGGATGTAGCTGAGCGTCACGGCCAGCGAGCGGCCCATGCGCCGCTCCAGCGCGTCGATGGACGGGCGGGCGGCGGCGGCCACGACGACCGACAGCGCGAACAGCAGCGCGGCGCCCCGGAACCGCCAGAGCAGCGCCGCGACGGTCAGCGTCGCCAGCGAGATGGTGGCGGCGAGCGCGATCCGTTTCACGGCCGGGCCTCCCGTGCGGCCAGCAGCTCGTCAAGGTCGTGGGCGATGCCTTCGATGGCGTCCTCGACCCGCTCCGCGGATGGCGAATGATCGGCCAGCGGCGCCAGCTTGCGCAGATCGACGATCAGCTCGCGCACCTCGTAACGGACGGCGGAGAGGTGGCCGCGCCCGGCGGGCGGCTCGCCGTGCCGCGCCTCGGCGCCCAGCAGGAACCGTGACAGCAAGAGCTGGACGATGGCGGCCAGCGGAATGGCGAGGATGGCGCCCGCCACGCCGAGCACCGAGGCGAATCCGGTGATGGCCAGCAACGTGACGAGCGGGTTCGTGCCGACGGCCCGGACCATCACCCGCGGGATCAGCACGTAGTTCTCGAACAGCTGCAGGAAGACCGCCGCGAGGACGACGCCCAGCACCAGCGACGGTCCGACCGACAGGGCGACCGTGGCGGCGACCGCGGTGCCGATGATCGGACCGGCGACGGGGATCGCCTCGCCGATCGCATAGACCAGGCCGACGATGCCGGCGTGGGGAAGCCCGAGCAGCCGGTAGATCCCGAACGCGATCAGGCCGATGATCAGACAGACCAGCGACTGGCCGCGCAGATACGCGCCGACCGTGTGCTCGATCTCGCCGATGAACGCCCGGATCGACCGGCGGCGATCGAACGGCGCGAACAGCACCAGCGCGCGCATCCGGCGATCCCCTTCCAGCGTCCAGTAATACCCGAGCAGCAACACCGTGACGACGATGAACAGGTTTCGTCCCAGCGCGCCGCCGGTCTCGATGATCGAATGGACGTTCAGCGCCGGCGCGGCGGTCCGCTCCACGGCGGCGGGCAGGTACCAGGCGATCCGCTGCAGGGTGTGGCTCTCCGACGCGAGCAGCTCGAGCCGCAGCCGTTCGAAGTGATGGGGCGCGCGCGCGACGAGCGCGGCGACCTGGGTGGAGACGATCGGGACGACCAGCATCAGCACGCCCGCGCAGATGCAGCCGAGACCGGCGTAGATCGCCAGTGCGCCCGCCCAGCGCGGCCACCCGTGCCGGCGCAGCCACTCGACGCCGGGCTTGACCGCCATGCCCAGCGATACGCCGACGAACAGGATGAACAGCGCCGCGGCGAAGCGAAACAGCAGCGCGAAGCAGGCGACGACCGCCAGCACGACGAGGTTCGCGAGCAGGATGCGGCGCCCGTTCCAGCCGGCGAAGGCGGGCCGCACGCTCGCCACGCGATCAGCGACGGTGTGGGCGAGGGTGCGCGTCATTGACCGCGACGGAGTCGAGCTCATCTTGAGAACCATGCGCAGTCTTTCTTGGAATCCAAGGCGCGGAAGCTCGAGCGGAGCGTTCGCGGGGAGGCGCGGAGATGCTGTGGACGATCGCGGTGGCGTTGTTGTTGTTGTGGGCGTTGGGACTAGTCAGTTCGACGACGATGGGGGGCTTCATCCACGTTCTGCTGCTCGCGGCGATCGTGCTGGTGCTCGTCCGTGTCATTCAGGGGCGGCGGACGGTCGAGGGGCCTTGACCCTTAGTGGGTCCGACCTACGTTGCTTCTCAGGGTGACCGACAAGCGTTGACGGTGCGGACCGCCTTCCTCGCCGGTGAAGGGTGTAGGGGAGTGAGCGGAAAGGCGACGGAATCTCGACTCCGCTGAAGGTGCTCGAGAAAAGACGGGACCGAAACGGCCGATGAGGTCACCCGCAGGGGGGCTCGCGTCCAAACGGCGTGAGACCCCTTGCCAATATGTGGGGCTAGG
>DATFXS010000260.1:0-5854 GCA_035315605.1 Polyangia bacterium | reverse complement strand
TCGATTCGATCTTCACCAACAACCAGGGCGCGCCGCTCGGCCCTGACACGGGCGGCGGCGCCATCTACGTGCTCGGCGCCAAGAACGGCGTCTGGATCTCCGGGAGCACGTTCACCAACAATCAGGCCAGCAACGCCGGCGCGGTGGGCTGCCTGCAATCGCCGCTGAACATCTACAACAGCCTCTTTACCGGCAACAAGGCGATCGGGCACGACGCCAACAACAACGAGCCGAGCAAGTGTTCCGCGATCAACAACAACCAGAACGAGACCGGGTCGGGCGGCAACGGCGGCGCCATCTACAGCGACGGCGAGGGCGTCAACCTCCTGGTGTGCGGCGACTGGGTGACGAACAACGCCGCCGGCATGAATGCCTTCGGCGGCGGCCTGTTCTTCACCAGCAACGACTTCGGCGGCACGCTGACCATCACCGACACGACCATGACCGGCAACACCGGCGGCTACTGGACGCAATCCCAGGCCGACCCCAACGCCAGCGCCGGCAAGGCCGTCGGCACCAACTGCAAGAGCCTCACCATCACGAACTCGACGCTCCAGGGCCTGAACGGCGTGCCGTAGGACGAACGCGGGCCGCGCCGAAAATCGCGCTACGATTGCCGGCGTGAAGCTCGCCCTCAAGCTCGCGCTGGCCATCCTGCCCGGCGCGCTGGCGGTGATCGCGACCGCCGCCGTCCTGGATCTGCGGCGCGACAGCGCGGACTTCGACGCCGACCAGCGCTCCGACGATCTGACGATGGCCCGCGTCCTCGCCACCACCATCGGCCGCACCTGGGACGACGGCGGCAAGGCGCGCGCGCTCGCACTGCTCGAGCCGATGCGCGGGCTGGCGGCGCGGTTTCGCGTCCGCTGGGTCGATCTCGGCGACCCGACGTCGCCGCTCTCGCCGGCCGAGCGCGACAAGATCGGCCGCGGCGAGGAGGTCCTGTGGCACAAGGGCAGCGATACGCCTGGCTGGCTGCACGCGCTCAGCCCGGTGCGCAGCAAGGGCGTCGTCGTCGGCGCCATCGATCTTTCGGAGGCGCCCACCGACCTGCGCGCGCACGTGCGCAACACGATTCGCGCGACGCTGCTCACCGTAGTCGCGCTCAGCGCGACGATGGTGCTGGTGACGCTGCTGGTGGGGGCCTGGGTGGTCGGGCGCCCGGTCACGGCCCTCATCACCCAGGCGCGCCGGGTCGCCTCGGGAGATCTGGGCGCGCGCTCGGTTCCGCACCAGCGCGACGAGCTGGGCGAGCTGACCCGCGAGCTCAACGGCATGCTCGACCGCCTGGAACAGGCCGCCGTGGAGGTGCGCGCCTCGACGGAGCAGCGGTTCGCGGCCCTGCAACAGCTCCGCCATGCGGAGCGGCTGACCACGGTGGGACGGCTGGCCAGCAGCGTCGCGCACGAGCTCGGAACGCCGCTGAACGTGGTGGCGGGACGGGCGCGCCTCATCACCGAGGACGAGCAGGACGCCACCAAGCACGCCGGCATCATCACCGACCAGACGACGCGCATGACCCGGATCATCCGCCAGCTGCTCAACTACGCCCGCCGCGGGCCGCCCGAAAAGGACCGCCAGGACCTGCGTCGCCTGGCGTCCCAGGTGCTGACCCTGCTCGAAACGCTGGCGTCGAAGCGGGGCGTCGTGCTCCGGCTAGAGGCCGATCTGCCCGAGGTTCCGGTGATCGCCGACCAGACGCAGATCCAGCAGGCGCTGACCAACCTGGTCGTCAACGCCATCCAGGCCAGCCATAGCGGCGGAACGGTCGACGTCACGCTGCGCGCCGCGTCGGCCCGGCGGCCGCCCCCGTCATCGCGCAACGCCGCGACGACCGGGGATTTCTACGAGGTATCCGTCCAGGATCATGGGGAAGGCATGCCTCCCGAGCTGCTCGCCCGCGTGTTCGAACCGTTCTTCACGACCAAGCCGGTCGGGGAATCCACCGGACTTGGTCTGTCGGTTGCAAACGACATCGTCGAGGAACACGGCGGATGGATCACAGCAGCAAGCGAACCGGAACAGGGCAGCCGCTTTTCCTTGTTCCTGCCCCGAGGCACCGCATGAGCGCCGGCCGGATCCTCGTCGTCGACGACGACAAGGAGATGTGCGCGTTACTTGAGACCGGCCTGACCAAGCGGGGCTTCGAGGTGACCTCGCGGACCTCCGGCGACGCCGCGATCGTCTTGCTGGATCACGCCGATTTCGACGCGATCGTCGCCGACCTGAACATGCCCGGGACGTCCGGCCTCGACGTGTCGACGTGGGTGGCCGCCAACCGCGTCGACACGCCCGTCGTCGTCATCACCGCATTCGGCAGCCTGGAGACAGCGGTGGCGGCGATCCGCGCCGGCGCCTACGACTTCGTCACCAAGCCGTTCGAGCTGGGCGCGGTCGCCCTGACGCTGGATCGCGCCGTCAGCTTCAGCCGGCTTCGATCCGAGGTCCGGCGCCTGCGGCTGGCGACGGCAGCCGATCAGATGGACTTCGATCAGATCGGCCTGCCGGGAACCGCGCTGGTCGGCCGGAGCCCGGCGATGCGCCGGACGTTCGACACCATTCTGCGCGCCGCGGTCACCGAGGCCTCGGTGCTGGTGAGCGGCGAAAGCGGCACCGGCAAGGAGCTGGTCGCGCGCGCGCTGCATGATCGCGGGCGCCGCTCGGGCGGCCCGTTCGTGGCGATCAACTGCGGCGCGATGCCCGAATCGCTGCTGGAAAGCGAGCTTTTCGGACACGTGCGCGGCTCGTTCACCGACGCGCGCGCCGGCCGGACGGGCCTTCTGCTGCGCGCGACGGGCGGCACGCTGTTCCTCGACGAGATCTGCGAGGCCCCCCCTGCCCTGCAGACCAAGCTGCTGCGGGCGCTGGAAGAGCGCAAGGTGCGGCCGGTGGGCGGCGACGACGAGCGGCCGTTCGACGTCCGCCTGGTCTGCGCCACGAACCGCGATCTCGAGGCCGAGATCGAGGAGCACCGCTTCCGCGCCGACCTCTACTATCGGATCAACGTCATCCGCATCGATCTGCCGCCGCTGCGCGCGCGCGCCGACGACGTCCTGCTGCTGGCGCAGCGGATGGTCAAGCAGAGCGCGGGCGCGTCCGAGAAGAACGTCGTCGGCATCGCCGCCGCGGCCGCGGAGAAGCTGCTGGCCTACTCGTGGCCCGGCAACGTCCGCGAGCTGCGCAACTGCATCGAACGCGCCGTGGCGCTGACCCGCTTCGCCGAGATCACCGTCGCTGACCTGCCCGAATCGATTCAGAACTACCAGCGCACGCGCATGGTCCTGGACCTCGACGATCTGGGAACGCTGCCGCCGCTCGAGGAGGTCGAACGGCGCTACATCCTGCGCGTCCTCGAGGCCGTCAACGGACACCGGACGCGGGCGGCCGAGGTGCTCGGTCTCGACCGCAAGACCCTCTATCGCAAACTCGAGCGCTACGGCGTAGGGGAAAACGAGTAGGCGCGCGGCCGGGGCAGTACGCCCCGAAGGGGCAAATCGCCCCAATTTTTCGACGCACAATGCGGTAATTCCGCGGTGGCGGTTGGCGCGCGGCTTGCCATCGTCGACCGTGTGACAGGCGCCCCCCGCCCCCGTCGATCGTGTGCGCGGCCGACCCACGTCGCCGCATGTTGAACCGACTGATCGATTTCGCCGTTCGGCGCCGGGTCGCCACGCTGGTCGGGACCGTCGCGTTCGCGATCTTCGGGATCGTGACGTTCAGGCACCTCAAGATCGAAGCGTTCCCCGACGTCACCAACGTCCAGGTCATGGTGATCACCCTCTTCCCCGGCCAGGCCGCGGAAGAGGTGGAAAAGCGGGTGACGATCCCGGTCGAGCGCGCGCTGACCGGAACGCCGCGCGTGCTGATCCAGCGATCGATTACGTCGTTCGGCCTTTCGCAGGTGATCCTGACCTTCGAGGACGACGTCGACATCTACTGGGCGCGGCAACAGGTGAGCGAACGGCTGCCCGACGCCGAGGTGCCCGACGGCATCGAACCTCACCTCGGACCGAACGACACGCCAGTCGGCCAGATCTACCAGTACACGCTGGAGAGCGACCACCACACACCCAGCGAGCTCCGCAGCTGGCAGGACTGGGTGGTCTCGAAGCACCTGATGCGGACGGCCGGTGTCGCGGACGTCGTCAGCTTCGGCGGCTTCCAGAAGGAGTACCACGTGCTGGCCGATCCCGGCCGGCTGCGCAACGCCGGCGTGACGCTGGACGATCTGGCCGACGCGGTGACCGGATCGAACGGCGCGACGTCCGGCGGCTACCTGCAGCTCGGCGAGGGCGAGGCGGTCGTGCGCGGCCAGGGCTACCTGACCAGCATGGTCGACATCCGCAACACGGTCGTGAAGGCGACGGGCGGAACGCCGGTGCTGGTGCGCAACGTCGCCGAGGTCGTCGAGGCGTACACGCCGCTGCGCGGGGCGGTGGCGCGCGGCGCCGCGCGCGATTCGATCGAGGGAACCATCCTGCTCCGGCGCGGCGAGAACCCGCGCGACGTGCTCGACGGCGTGCACCAGGCCGTGGCGCGGATCAACCGCGACATCCTGCCGCCCGGCATGAAGATCGTCCCGTTCTACGACCGCACCCGCCTGGTCGACAAGACGCTGGAGACGGTGTCTCACAACATGCTGGAGGGCGTGCTGCTGGTCAGCCTGGTGCTCTGGCTGTTCCTCCGCGCGGTGAGCGGATCGATCGCGGTCGCCATCACCATGCCGCTGGCGCTGTTGACGGCGTTCGTCGGCCTGCACTTCGCGGGCGTCCCCGCGAATCTCCTGTCGATGGGCGCGATCGACTTCGGCATCCTGCTGGACGGTGCCGTCATCTTGGTCGAGAACGCCTACCGGCACCTCGCCCACGAACGACCGCCGCCGTCGCGGGTGCCCGAGACGGTCGCGCGCGCCGCCAAGGAGGTGGTGCGTCCGACGCTGTTCTCGATGTCGATCATCGCGGCGGCGATGATGCCGATCTTCACGCTCGAGCGCGTCGAGGGGCGCATCTTCCGTCCCGTCGCGCTGACGTACGCGTTCGCGCTGCTGGGCGCGCTGTTCTTCACGATGACGGCGGTCCCCGCGTTGACCACCGTGTTGCTCAAGAACCGGACCGTCAACGAGGAGGAGCCTGGCTTCCTGCGCTGGCTGCGCGGTCACTACCTGACCGGGCTGCGGATGGCGCTGCGCCATCCGGTCCTGCCGCCGCTGATCGGCCTGGCGGTGCTCGGCCTGGCGGTGGCGCTGGTGCCGCGCCTCGGCGCGGAGTTCCTGCCTCAGATGAACGAGGGCGACATCCACGTCACCGTCACGATGCCGAGCTCGGTATCGCTGGAGCGCGGCGCCGAGGTGCTGCGCGACACCCGCCTGGATCTGCTCTCGTTCCAGGAGGTCAAGGACGTCCTGACCGAGCAGGGCCATCCGGAGGACGGCACCGACGACGAGGCGCCCAACCAGGCCGAGACGTTCGTCATCATGAAGCCGGAGAGCGAGTGGAAGACCGGGCGCACCAAGGACCAGATCGTCGATCTGATGCGCACCAAGCTCGAGCGCCGGCCCGGCGTCGACTACAACTTCAGCCAGCCGATCAAGGATCGCGTCGAAGAATCAATCTCGGGGATCCGCGGTCAGGTCGTCGTCAAGATCTACGGCGAGGATCTGAACGTGATGCACGAGAAGCTGACCGAGATCGATCGGATCCTCCGCGCCACGCGCGGGTCGCGCGACGTCGAGATCTACCGGGCCGGCAGCGCGCAGCACATCGTCGCCCAGATCGATCGCGAGGCGACGTCACGCTACGGCGTTCGCGTGCAGGACGTCGAGCGCACGCTGGAGACCGCCTACGGCGGCCGGCTG
>DATFXS010000259.1:0-5079 GCA_035315605.1 Polyangia bacterium | reverse complement strand
GGCGGTCTCGGCGGTCGTGCAGACGGCGATGGCGGGCGACGATCAGAAGATGACGTGCACCAGCGTGCCGGGCGGGCAGGACGGGGTGGTCGACTTCCAGCTGCCGGCGCTGGCAGACCTGACCATGCAGTGGGCGCAGGTCGGCAACCACGACTTCGCCATCTACGACGACGAGGGCACGTTGCTTGCGTGCGACGCGGGGACGGAGCGCGCGTGCGTGAAGTCGAACGGGATGCCGACCGGGATGCAGCTGTTCTCGGCGTTGCCGGGCGGCCGCTACCACCTGGTCGTCGACGCCGACGCCCCCGGGAAAGAGGGCGGGGTGGTGCTGCAGCTGTCCGCGGTCGCGACGCCGATGCCGTGAAGATCGACTGGTTGCGGCTCGGCGCGCGTTGGCGCGGCGTCGTCGCCGTCTGGGGGCGCGTGCGGGATGCGGTGGCGAACTTCCTGGTCATCCTCGGGCTCTGCGCCATCGCCTACGGCGTCGTCTTCTGGTGGAAGCAGCTGCCCTATCGGGAGCTGATGCTGCTCGCGTGCGTCGGGCTCGGCAGCCTGCCGCTCGGTGTCGGCCTGCTTTTGCGAAGCCGCGCGAATCAGACCACGCTGGCGCTGGCCGCCGTCTGCTGCGCGCTGTCCGGCGTGCTGCAGCTGGTGCTCCTCGGTCCGGGGGCGGTGCTGCAGCCGATCGGGATGGTTTTGCAGGCGCTCGCCTGGGGCGGCGCGGCGCAGAGCTACGCGCGCTTCAAACGACTGCGCAAACAACGCTAGTCGACGACACCGGACCGCACGCGCTCGGCACCGGACACACGTCGCGTGTCGATGTTGGTCGCGGACTTTCGGAGGCGCGCGCCGGCACGGTCATTGCTGCTCGAGCAGCGGCAAAGGAGTGACGCATGCACCTCATCGATCGCCGTGTACGAAGGCTGTGGATCCTCGTCGGGCTTGCGACCGGTTGTACCGGCGCCCCGCACGTGCCTGACTCGCCGAATGAACGTCTCGGCATCGCGCGATTCGAGATTCGCGAGACCGCGGATTCGGCGACGGTGATCGGACGGGACGCGGAGGGGCAGGATGTCGGGCGGCTCGACCTTCATCGCGGCCGCTTCGCCCTGTCGCGCACGTTCGCCGAGGGTTACGACGATCCGTTGGTCGATGGACGGAAGCTCGCCGTTCGGGTCCGCCAGCAGTCGCTCGACTGGGAGACGGAGGGCTACGCGGCGACCCGGGCCTTGCCGGCGCACCCGCCCAGCCAGTGGGCCATCGCCGCTTTTCTCGAGGACCCGCACGTCAAGCCGATCCTGGAAAACTGGGGAATCGGGTTCCAGGCCGCCGACGCCCCCAGCCCCTATCAATGCGACCTCGACGGGACCAATTCCTGCCGCTGCACGCCCCTGACCTGCCCGACGATCTTCGGCGCGACGCCCAGCGCGTGCGCCGGCAACGGCGCCGATGTCGCCTTCATCGTGCACCAGCGTGCCGGCGCGGGCTATCACTCGGACCTGTCGAACCCGAACGAGATCATCCACGACCAATCGTTCATCGCCCAGTGCTGCCCGTACATCTCGGACGCGATGCCCGCGATCTTCGCCAAGAAGAGCTGCACGGATTCCACGACCTGTTCGGCCACCGCGCCCTGCCAGACGACCTGCGGCCCGGTGACGATCGGGAGCCGGTGCAAGGCGTGTCCGACCTATGCCAGCAACGGCAAATGCGACATCTTCGTGGAGGACGCCGGGTGGTCGGACCCGGATGCGCCGGTCATCGCGACCAACTACTGCGGTGAGGCCGCGGTCCGAAGCGTGGAGGCCCAGCAGGCGGTGAGCAACGTGTGCGTGCGCTACGCCTGGAGCTGCGGCGACGGCGTCTGCGACAAGGACGAGACCTGCGCGAGCTGCCCGGCGGATTGCGGCTGCAACGGGTTCGACACCTGTGGCGGCGGCGGGACCCCGGAGATGTGTGGCTGCACGCCGCTGACGGCGTGTCCGGCGGGTTTCCAGTGCGCCACGATCGACGACGGCTGCGGCGGCACGCTCGATTGCAGCGGCGGCCGCACGTGCGACGAGATCGTCGGCAAGAAGAACTACGAGTGCGTCGTCGCGAGCCATCGCTGCTGCAAACACGGGCGCTGCGAAGACGACGTGGACGCCGACTGAGTCGTCGAGGTCCGGCCGGCCCCCGAGCATGAGGGCGTCGGCCGGATCTGATAAGCTCGGAGCGTGAAACGGAAGCTGCGCATCCTCGTGGCCAAGGCCGGGCTCGACGGGCACGACCGCGGCGCCAAGGTCGTGGCGCGCGCGCTCGCGGACGCCGGCTACGAGGTGATCTACAGCGGTCTGCACCAGACGGCCGAGATGATCGCGGCGGCGGCTCAGCAGGAATCGGTGGACGCGGTCGGGCTGTCGATGATGTCGGGTGCGCATATGACCCAGTTTCCGGCCGTGCTGGACGCGCTGAAGGCGCGCGGCGCGGGTGACGTCGTGCTGTTCGGCGGCGGCATCGTCCCCGACGAGGACGCGGCCGCGCTGAAGGCGCTGGGCGTGGCGGCGATCTTCACGCCCGGGACGTCGACGCAGGAGATCGTCGACTGGATCGAACGGGACCTCCGACCGCGGGTCGAGGGAGCCGCGGCGTGACGCGGACCTTCCTGGCTGTCGCAACTCTGGCCGTGATCGCCGTGGCGCCTCCGCCGGCGCGCGGCAACGCGCGCGCGGAGACCGAAGAGGCGCGCGTGGCGGACATCCTCCAGTCGGCGCTGGTCAAGCACGGAGGCGACGTCAACCGCTGCTTCGAGAAGGCGCTGGCCGACACGCTGGACGTCGCCGGCAAGATCGAGCTGGCCGTCGACGTCGGCGACGGCGGCCGCGTCGTCAAGGCGGCCCCCGCGAGCGACAGCGTCAAGTCGCCTGTCCTGCTCGCCTGTCTGACCGAGGCCGCCGCGACCTGGACGCTGGTCGGTCTCGATCCCGGCAGCACGGTGATCCTGCCGCTGGCGTTCGAGGGCCAGACGGCCCAGTTTTCGATCAAGGTGAAGGACGCGCCCGATCACGGGCCGCCCGCGCCGCCGAGCAAGAAGCAGAGCCCGACGCCGCCGGTGCCGCCGTTCTCGGTCAAGTTGCTGGTCGACGAGGCGACGATGCACGCACAGAAGGCGGCCCTGACCCAGCTGACCATCGCGCCCGCCTATCGCATCGCGATGCACAAGCACCCCGGCGCCGAGGCGCTTTACGTGCTGAAGGGCCACGCCCGCATCCTCGGTCCGACCGGCGTCGCCCCCGAGAAGCTGGACGAAGGGATGGCGGTGCTGATCCCCGGCGGCATGCCGCACGCGATCGAGAACATGGGGCGGACGTCGTCGGCGGTGATGCTGGACGTGTTCGCGCCGATGGGGCCGGAGCGCGTCTACCGCGATCCGAAAGACGAGGCCGGTCGCGCGGCGTTCGAGGTGATCCACGGCGCGCCGCCCGCGGCGCCGGCAGGCGCCAAGTTCACCGTCGCGGCAGCCGCGGACGCGGACAAGCTCTCGGTGTTTGGCGGCAAGGGGAAGCTCAAGCCGCTGCTCGAGCCGGCCACGACCGGGAACAAGGCGCTTTACCTCGGAATTCTGGAGGCGGAGCCGGGCGCGGAGGTGCCGCGCAACACGCACCCGGGCTCGGCGGAGATCCTCTACGTCGTCTCGGGCGCGGGCGATGTCACCATCGGCAGCGAGAAGATCCCGTTCGAGGCGGAGGAGGCGATTCACATCCCGGACGGCCAGCCGCACGCCGCCAAGTTCGCGGGCCCGGAGCGGACGATCATGGTACAGGTGTTCGCGCCCGGCGGCCCCGAGGAGCGCTATCGGGCCGCCCAGGCGGGCGGGAAACCCGCGAAGCCCAAGTAGACGACCAAGTGACGAGCACGCGATGATCGATTTCGAACTGTCCGAAGAGCAACGTGTCCTGCAGGCGTCCGTACGCGAGATGTGCGAGCGCCTGATCATTCCGAACGCGCGCCGCTGGGACCAGGAAGAGCGCTTCCCGCACGAGATCATCCCGGCGATGGGCGAGATGGGTCTGTTCGGGATGCAGATCCCCGAGGCGTACGGCGGCGCCGGGATGAAGTTCCACGACTACGTCATCGCGCTGGAAGAGGTCGCGCACGCGGACGCGTCGATCGGCCTGACCATGGCGTCGCACAACTCGCTGTGCATGGGCCACATTTTCCTGGCCGCCAACGAGGCCCAGAAGCAGAAGTACCTGCCGCGGCTGGCCAGCGGCAAGGCGCTGGGCGCCTGGGGGCTGACCGAGCCGGGCTCCGGCTCCGACGCGGGGGCAGCCCGGACGCGCGCCGTGCGCAAGGGGAAGGGCTGGAGCATCACCGGCACGAAGACCTTCATCACCCAGGGGTCGGTCGGCGAGATCTACGTCGTGCTCGCGTCGACCAGCCCGGAGAAGAAGGCGAAGGGGCTGACCGCGTTCATCATCGAACGGGGCACGCCGGGGTTCCGCACCGGCAAACGAATCGAGAAGATGGGCCTGCACGCGTCGGACACGACGGAGCTGGTGCTGGAGGACGTCGAGGTCGACGACGAGCAGCGGCTGGGCGACATCGACCACGGGTTCTTCGACACCCTCAAGATCCTGGACAAGGGGCGGATCGGCATCGGCGCCTGGTCCATCGGCATCGGGCGCGCGGCGTTCGAGGCGGCGCGCCGCTACGCCAAGGAGCGCGTCCAGTTCGACAAGCCGATCGCCGAGTTCCAGGCGATCCAGCACATGCTCGCCGACATGGCGACCGAGCTGGACGCCGCGCGGCTGCTGGTCTGGCGGGCGGCGTGGATGCAGGACCAGAAGCGCCGCACGACCGCGGAATCGTCGATCGCCAAGTACTACGCCGCGCGCGCCACGATGCGTGCCTGCAACGCCGCCGTCCAGATCCACGGCGGCTACGGTTACACCCGTGAGTTCGACGTCGAGCGCTACCTGCGCGACGCGAAGCTGGCTGAGATCGGCGAGGGGACGAACGAGGTCCAGAAGATGGTGATCGCGCGCGAGCTGCTCCGCGAAGCCGCCGGCCACGCCTAGGCAGATGACCCCTCGCCCC
>DATFXS010000258.1:0-6762 GCA_035315605.1 Polyangia bacterium | reverse complement strand
ACCGGCATCCCGTCGCTGAAGGTGAAGTTCAACAGCGTCTTCGGCTACTACATCGAGGTGACGCGCTCGAACCTCGCCTCCGTCCCCGCCGATTACCGGCGCAAGCAGACCGTCGCCAACGCCGAACGCTTCGTCACGCCCGAGCTCGGCGAATTCGAGCAGACGGTCCTGTCGGCCGACGAGCGGCGGGTCGCTCTCGAGCTGGAGATCTTCACGGCGCTGCGGGGCACCGTCGCCGCCGCGTCGGGCCGCCTCCTGGCGCTGGCGGCGCGCGTCGCCGCCGTCGACGCGCTGGCGGCGCTGGCCGAGGTCGCCCACCGCGGGGGCTACTGCCGCCCGACCATCGACGGTGGCGACGACGGCGGCGTGATCGATCTCGTCGACGCGCGCCACCCCGTCGTCGAGCGGCTGGCGGCGGCCGGCGCGTTCGTCCCCAACGACGTGCGCCTCGATCCCGCCGCCGAGCAGATCTTGATCGTCAGCGGTCCGAACATGGCGGGCAAGTCGACGCTGATCCGCCAGGTCGCCCTGGCGGTGATCCAGGCGCAGATGGGCGGCTTCGTGGCGGCGCGCAGCGCGCGCATCGGAATCTGCGATCGCGTATTCACGCGCGTCGGCGCGGGCGACAACCTGGCGCGCGGCGAATCGACCTTCATGGTCGAGATGCGCGAGACGGCGCAGATCCTCCGTTATGCGACGGCCCGCAGCCTGATCATCCTCGACGAGATCGGTCGCGGGACGTCGACCTACGACGGCGTCTCGATCGCCTGGGCGGTCGCCGAGCACATTCACGACCGCGTCGGCGCCAAGACGCTGTTCGCGACGCACTACCACGAGCTGGCGGCGCTGGCCGCGCAGCACCCGCGGGTGCGCATCGTTTCGGTCGCGGCGCGCGAATGGAAGGGCGAGGTCGTCTTCCTGCGCAAGCTGACCCCGGGCGGCGCCAGCCGGTCGTTCGGCGTCGAGGTGGCGAAGCTGGCCGGTCTGCCGCCGGCCGTGATCGACCGGGCCCGCGCCATCCTCCGGACGCTGGAGGCCGACGCCCCCGCCGGGGCCGACGTGCCGCGGCCCGTCGTGCCGGCGGAGGCCGAGGATGGCGCGCAGCTGGGGCTGTTCACGGTGGCGGCCGCGGGCGGGGTGCCGGAACGGGCGCTCTCCGAGGTGGTCGCGCGGCTCCGGGCCGTCGACCCGGACGAGCTGTCGCCCCGGGCCGCCCACGATCTGCTGGCCGAGCTGGCAAAGAAATTGACGCCGGGCGCCTAGCTTGGCTTTGATGAGGCGGTCGGCGGCGGTCATGCTTTGAGCGCGGTCGCCGCGTCGCTCTTCATGCTGGTCGCCCCTCGACTCCTGCCGTTCCTCTTCATGCTGGCGTCGGTGCTGGGGTCGACGTCTGCCCTCGCGGCGACGGCCCCGAAGGCGAAGTCGAAGAGGCCCCCGAAGAACGGGCCCGTCGTCCTGTACACCATCAATCACAAGGAGACGTTCCCGTTGCGGCTGCGCGACGCGCAGGGCAAGCCGATCAAGGGGAACCAGCGTCGGTTCGACCGCTTCCTTCGCTGTCACCACACCGAGGCGAAGCACGCGATGAACCCGCGCCTGATGCGCCTCCTCTACCAGACGGGGCGGCATTGGCCGGGCCGCCGCCTCGAGATCGTGTCCGGTTACCGCGCCCCATCCGTGGCGAAGAACCCGCACAGCCCGCACATGAAGGGGCTGGCGTGCGACTTTCGGGTGGACGGCGTCAAGACCAGCGACCTGCGCGACTACCTGCGTAAGAACTTCCAGAAGGTCGGCGTCGGCTATTACCCGAACTCGACCTTCGTGCACCTGGACGTGCGCAAGGACCGATCGGCCTTCTGGATCGATTATTCGGGGCCGGGCGAGCGCGCCGTGTACTCGGAGAATCCGAACGACGACCTGCGTTCCGGGCGCGCGGACAGCTACCACCCGACCAAGATCGATGAATCCTGGGCCGCGGATGAGACGTCAACCCCTGCAGATCCAGGGGGCGCGCCGGCGGCGCCGAAAGACGTGGCTCAGCCGTCGCAACCTGCGAAACAGTGAAGGGAATCGGCGAAACACCCAAAGGATTGTGTGCTAACGTCGCAGACTTCCCGACGGTCACGAGGAGGATCCGATGAGAATCACTGGTACTTTTGCGCTGACTCTGTCCCTGGGAGCGGCGGTGGCCGTTGCAGGGGCCTCGCGGTTCGCGGTGGCCGGGAAGAAGGGTGGCGGGGGAGGTGGCGCGGCGCCGTCCGCGAGCGCCGGAGAGGTCAACAAGCTCAAGGCCGTTCGCCTGGGCGATCCCAAGGCCGGGACGTTCAAGTGGGGGATGAAGCCCGAAGAGGTGATGGCGCAGGTCCGGACCTCGGTCGAGGCCAAGTACGAGCAGCGGATCGAGAAGGCGAAACAGGATCCCGGTCTGCAGCAGCGGATTCGCGACGAGATGCAGAAAGAGCTGACGGCCGTCAAGAAGAGCTACACCAAGTTCGAGGGACAGAAGTCCGGCTGGGACGTGTCGATCGTCGGCCAGGAGTTCCAGCAGAACACGTCGGAAGCGATCCTCGTGACCAAGGAGGACGTCTGGACGCGCTACTTCTTCTTCTTCGAGGATGGCCTGTACAAGATGTTCCTCGGCTTCAACAAGGACGCGATCGGCGGCAAGAGCTTCGCGGAGTTCGGCAAGGCCATGGAGTCCAAGTACGGCCACGCCAAGGAGGTCTTCCGCGACGACAAGAGCCGCGGCCAGATCATCCACAAGCTGGATCACTACGAGTGGTCGGCGGGCGGCGGCGATCGCCTGAGGCTCGTCGATCGGTCGGAGTTCTACGGCGTCTACTGCCTGGTTCTCATGGACGGCCAGGTCCAGGATCGCGTCGCCGATCGGCGCAAGACCGTCAACCCGGGCGAGGTGAAGCGTGACGAGCTGGTCGAAGGGGTGACCGGCAAGAACGCGGGCTCGAAGGGCTCGGACATCGACGACGACATCATCGACCGCGTCGTCGGCCACGAGACCAAGAAGCCCGGCGCCGACGCCGGGAAGACGCGCGACATCGTCGTCGACGCGGCCAACCTGCCGAAGGCGTCCAGCCCGTCGGGCGGTGGCGGTGGCGAGAAGAAGAAGGAGATGAGCAACAAGAGCTCCGCCGCTTCCGAGGAGAAGGCCGCCGACAAGAAGAAGGGCGGCAAGAAGAGCGACAACCCGATGGACGGGTTGGAGCTGTAGTCGCCAGGCCCGAACGAGCGGCCGAAAAAAGGGGAGGGCATTGGCCCTCCCTTTTTTTTGTTCAGTCGATCGGCGTCAGCGCGACGTTTAGCGTGTTGGCGGCCATGGTCTCGGCCCAGCCAGCGTCCTCTCGTCGCGCCACGACCCAGAACCCACTTTCGGGATCGAAGAGCACCAGATGACCGTCGGTCTCCCGCAAGATGGCCCACATTCGGCGTGGCGGCGATTCGTCGTCGCCCGGTCTGACGGTGACCGGATGCGGTTCCACCAGAGCAGCGCGCAGGGTGCGGGGTTCGATGCCGTGAAAGTTGGTGAATCGCATCGGCTGCGCCAGCTCGTGCTCGACCTTCCGCGCGACCTGTTCGGCCGTGATGTCGGGGAGGCTCGGCACGGGAAGTGTCTTCAGCGCCGGCTGCGTGAGCGCGAGGTTTCGCAGGAACGGCTCGGTGACGGTCGTCCCCACGACGTCCAGGTGGCGGATGTTCTTCCAGCGCGACAGCAGCTTCGCGACGAAGACATCTCCCACCGGCGTATCTCTTAGCGAGAGACTCTCGACGTCGCCAAGCGGCGCCAGGAGTCCCTCGAGCGCCTCGATCGGTTGCGTCGACAGGTGCAGCGACAACCGATGAGTGCGCTTCGGGAACCGCACCTCACCCGCGAGCTGCGCGCCCGTCAAAGTGAGATGACCGAGCTGCTTCGGCAGGGCGCCCTCCACGTGCAAGTCGCCCGCTGCGCTCAGCGAAAGCGTCTGCAGCGACGGGAGCCGATCCGCCCACGCTTCGATGCCGACGGGACGCGCCGGCAGGCCTCCGATCGTGATTTCTTCCAAATGTTTCAGCCTCGGCCCAGCGGCAACGTTCAGATCGACGGCGACGCCTCTGACGCGGAGGATGCGAAGCTTCGGGAAGCGCGCGAGCGTCGACAGGCCTTGTCCGCGCAAGCAACTGTCGTTGATCTCGAGGATCTCGAGGTTGGGGAGGTCCGGAAGCGCAAGCAGCGTCTCGTCGGTCGCCATCGGGCCCTCGAGATCCAGCGACCACGCCTTCGCCGCGTGGGGGCGCATCGCGTCCAGCTCGTCGACGCCTGCGCAGGTCGTCCGGCAGTAGATGCTGAAACGCTGTCCTTCCACCCAGCCCACGGGAAGGGTCGGTCCCAGCACGTGGAAGGGAGGACGGCCCTCCCGGCGGTGATACAGCAGCTCGTCGTTCGCGGTGAAGCGACCACACGCAAGGATCTCGATGATCGTCACGGCCGGCGTCGCGCCGATGACACTGAGGTTGACCCACTCGGGCACCCGGTGCGAGCGATACAGCGCCGCGACGACGTCGGCGGCGTCGCAGGAGAGCACCTGCCGCGCCCGGTCGGGCGCGCTGTCTTCGGGGAAGACGACCTCGTCTGCGTGCAGCGGGTTGCCGTCGTAAGACGAGTTCAGGCGCAACCGGAAGCGCAACGCGCGCGGCAGCGCCTCCTCGACGAACTGCAGGGCGACGTCCCGGCAAGCGGCGGCCGCTTCCCGAAATCGCGCCCCGAACGTCTCCCGATCCATCGCACGCAACTCTAGCGCGCGGCTATCAGAAAACCTCGCGAACCGGCGCCGGCCAGCGGCGCGATTGGCCTAGAAGAACGTCGTGAGGTCGGGCCGCGTCGCGTCCTTCGCGATCCCCTCGAGCAGCTCTTTCTGGTTGGCCTTCGTCCGCTGCCAGATGAGGAGGGCGTTGCCGAGGCGCTGCTTGTAGCTCTCCTGGCGAACCTGATCCAGCGAGCCGGTCATGACCGCGTCCATGAACGGCGTCGGCTTCATCGGGACGACGTTCCCGACGTCCAGCTTGGCGCCCGACTTGCGATCGACCCAGGGCGCGCCGGTGTTCGAGCGGACCTTGAAGCCCGTCATGTCGGCCGCGGGGCAGTCCTTGCCGCCGTTCTTGCAAACCGGATCGCCGATCTCGACGAGGTTCGAGACGATCAGCTTGCCCTGGCTGTTGTCGAAGACGACGCCGTAGTGCTTCTCGGCGCCCGCCGCCGCCTGCTTCTGGGCGTACGCCGCCAGCGATTCCGCGTCGGCCTTGCTCTTCTTGATGTGGCGCTCGATCTCACCATAGAGGGCGATCGAGTCGTAGTAGTAGTTGAACAGCTTGTCGACGTC
The DNA here is from genome assembly GCA_035315605.1 of Polyangia bacterium. Lineage (GTDB taxonomy): Bacteria > Myxococcota_A > Polyangia > Fen-1088 > Fen-1088 > JADGRB01. The sequence continues at coordinate 1,390 of DATFXS010000258.1, read as the reverse complement.
GGCATCGGGAAGCCGGAAGTAGTCGACGCGGAAGATCTTCGCGGTGTTCGGCCGCGGATCGAGCTTCACCTTCTCCAGATCGGCGATCAGCTGCGGATCGTAGGCGAGCGGATCCTTCTTGTCCTTGGCGAGGCGCACCCGGCTGGCGTTCAGCACGCCGCCGATCAGGTCGAGCGTCTTCGCCATTCCCTCGATCTCGGCCTTCACCGAGCGGGCCGCGCTGTTCGCGGTGTTGTAGTTGGCGCGGCCGACGCTGACCATGCCCGCCCAGCCGCCGAGCACCAGCGCGCCCGCGCCGGTCAGCACCGACGCGAACAGGACCGCCTTGCCCTTGCTGCTGCGTACGTTGGCGGCGGGGAGGCCGTCGTCAGCCGACCGAAGATCGAAGCCGCCGGTCGGCGCCTTCATCTTGGCGTAGGGGTTATGTCCTGCCGGCGGCTGCGCCGGCGCTGGGGCCGTCGGGCGGCCGGCTTGCGGTGCCGGCACCGGAGCGGGGGCCGGGGCGCGGCCCGGCTGCTGGGGAAATCCCCCGGGCTGCGGGCGTCCGGCGGCAGCGGGGCCGCCCGGAGCGGGCGCGGCGCCGTCGGGTCGCTTGAGACCGAGACGCGCCTTCAGATCGCTGATGTCCTTGGTCGGGGGAACGCCAGGTTTACGATTCTGATCCACGAGACTCCTCCGGCGTGGTTAGGGCACGCGCGCTACGTCAGTTCGGGACGGTGTGGCTGTCGAAAAAAACAAGGCCGACACGGCAACGACGAAAGCACGGACCATACTGACGCCATCTGCGACTGTCAAGCGAACCCCGCCAAAACACAGAGTGTTTGTGGCGGATGTTGACGAATGCGGCGTCGACGCGCAGGAGCAGGGAGCTCAAGCTAGGGCGAGAGATTCGGACGGCTCGATCGCGTGAGGGAGGGACGGCTTTGCCGGCCCGAGCTCATCGCGGGAGGTCCGGAACCCTCCCAGGGTTCCGGATCAACCGAAGCTCAGGAACGATTCGATCGCCCACGCGGAGTCGGGCGGCAGGTTCGTGAAGCGCACGCCGACCGTCTTGTCGTCGCGCGTGACCGTCACGCCCGACGCCGTCAGGACGTCGTTGCGATCGGGCAGCTGGAACTGCAACCCCATGTAGCTCGGCGCCAGACTTCCGTCCGGCTCGATCATCGGCGCCAGGCGGATGCCCGTCCGGCTGATGTCGACCATGCGGCACATGTACGGCTGCCCGTTCAGGAATCGGTTGATGAACATGTCCACCTTGACGCGCTTGTTGTAGCGGCGGTCGGTGCCGTGATGGCGTCCCTTCTGGCGCCGGTCGAGGACGCGATGTTGGTTTTCCATTGGCAGCTGCATGGGACCCTCCTGCTCGCTCGGAATTGAGACGATTGTCCTA
>DATFXS010000257.1:0-7388 GCA_035315605.1 Polyangia bacterium | reverse complement strand
GCCTTGCGCGAAAGCTTGGTGTCGAACGCCGCGTAGACGACGCCCATTCCGCCCGCGCCCAGCGGTTCGAGCAAGCGATAGCGCTCGCCGAGCAGCCCGCCGCCTCCGCCGCCCGACGGCGCGATCGATCGTGCCAGCTCGGCCAGCAGATGCGCGCAGCTGAGGCAGCCGTCGCAGTGGGCCTCCAGCGCCCGCACCTCCGCCTCGGGGAGCAGGCCCTCGACCAGACGGGTGAAGATCTCGTCGCTGGGGCAACCCGCTTTGGTCATCCGGATCGCCTAGCGGAGCAGGCGTTCGACGCTGGCGTCCATCCGGCTCGCGATCAGGGCGAGCACGCTCTCGAGCTGCTCCTGCGTCAATCCGAGGCGCGCCGCCAGCGCCGTGCGCGTCGCCGCCAGCAGCGCCTCGCGCGCCTTGACCACGCGGCGCGCGGCGGTCGCGCGGTGCAGATGATAGAGCGCGCCGATCTGATCGATCGACAGCCGTTCGACCAGGTGCTGGCGCAGCACGACCCGATCCGATGCCTCCAGCGTCCCGACCGCCTCGGCGAAGGCGGCCTTGAAGTGGGCGACGTGCTGGCGCTTGAGCAGCTCCAGCTCGGGATCGGCGCCCGGCTCGGGCAGCATCGCGACCAGCTCGTCGGCGATCGGGATCTCGGGCGTGTCGGCTTGCGGGCGCGTCGCGTCGATGAACGCGCGGGTCGTCGTGACGCGCACCCAGTTCTGCAGGAACCCCTGGCCGGTGTACGACGCGATCCGCGGGGCCTCGCCCGGTTGCGCGGCGAACAGCTTGTTGCGAAGCAGCTGCTGCAGATCGTCGGCGGCCAGGCCGCGGCGCTCGAAGCGGCGGGCGGTGCGGCCGATCTCGCCCCCGAACGTCTGCTCGAACTTCTCGATGGCGGCCGACAGGCCGCGCGCGCATGCGCACGCCAGGTACAGATCGGCCGGGCGTAGGTGATCCCAGAAGCTCTCCACCGTCTCGGTGTCACGATCCAGGCGCGCCGCGATCTCGGCGGCGAACTCCTCGCGCGACAACCAGCCGGCGTCCAGCGTCTGGGCCGGCTCGTCGAGCACGTCGTCCAGGCGTTTCTCCCAGTTGGCCAGCTTCTGGAACTCGGCGCGCCGCGGCCCGCCCAGCGATGCCAGGAAGCGTTCGCGCGCGGTGTCCCCCACGAGGGCGAGTTTATGGGGACGGCGCGCGCGTGTAAAAGGGGGCAGGGCGGAGGCCCGGGCGGCGAGGGCGGTGGTCATCGGTGGATCGGACGGCGTCCGGTCGCCGGGGTCGCAGCGGGCCGCGAAGCTCAGCGGGGGGTGGCGGCCAGGACGATCGGCAGGTTCCAGCGGGTCGTCCGGTGGGCCTGGTAGAAGACCCGCGCGACGTCGCCGCCGTCGGTGATCTCGGCGTTGCCGACGGCCAGCCGTTCGTAGGTCGGTGTCTTGACCAGCTGGGTCGCCACCGGTCCGCCGTCGAAGTTGAGCGCGACGCGGATGCCGAGCGGCGACACCTTCAGGTACTCACCGAGCCGGCGCAGCGTGAAGAACCCGCTCCGGGTGGTCCCGACGATCACGCGCTCGCCGCTGTCCTGGGCGATGAACGTCCGGCTGGCCAGCCAGTCGCGCGCGGGCGGCGCGCGCACCTCGCCCGACGGGTCGAGGAGCAGCGGATACGAGACCATCGCCTCCGGAAACGGCGCGATCGCGGTGAGAACGTCCTTGCCGCGCAGGTCCAGGATGGCGACCTCCGCGACCTCATCGCCCGCGACGAACGCGCCGTGGATGGACGCGTAGCGCGTCGGGCCCGCGGCCAGCCCCGCCCGTCGGAGCGGCGTCTGCGGCGTTCCGCCGGGCAGGAAGTAGCTGCCGTTGATCACCAGCTCGGCGCCGAGCGCGCGCTGCCAGTCCTCGACGGCGCGCGGCGTTCCGTCCCAGTGGACGGAGAAACGATGCAGCCGCGGATCCAGGCGGCAGAGCGAGATCCGGTCGACCCAGCGCCCGTCGATGGACAGCTCGATCTCGCCGGTCTCGAGGCCGGGCGCGCGCGCCGTCCATCCGCTGAAGTCGCTGTACGGCGCGGGAACCGGATTCGCGAGCGCGAAGCGGAGCCAGGCCGGCTTCGTCGCGTGGAGGAATCCCCAGCCGCCGGCGGCGAGCAGCGCCGCGACGGCCGCGACCCGCGCCAGGCGGCGCCGGCGCAAGAGGCGCGCCACGATCGCGACGAGGAGACAGATTGCGATCGCGCCGCCGAAGATCCGCAGCGTGAAGCTCGCGGCGGTGTCGAGTGGGAAGAGGTGCCTCAGCATCGTGGTGGCCGCTCAGGCTTGCACGTCGCGCGCCACGCCGGTAGCTCACACCGCCCGCTGGGGACGCGGGTCGATCCGGCACGTGCGCGACGCACTCTACGTTTGGTGTAGCGTCAGATCAGAACCTTGCAGTCTGCCGTGCAGTAGCCGCCGGGCATCCCGTTGGCCGGACCCTGATCGCACTGCTCGCCATCGTTGTCGTCGACGAGTCCGTCGCCGCAGTAATGGGGGATTGTGCAGCTCGGCGTGCATCCGCTCGGGTCGCCGTACGTCGTGATGTTCTGCCTGAAGCCGTCGTCGCACTGTTCCGGACCGTTCACGATCCCGTCGCCGCAGACGGCGAACTGGCAGTGCGTGGTGCAGGCGCCGTACACGACGTCCGAATTCCTCGAGCCGTCGTCGCACTGCTCGGCACCCTCGATCATGCCGTCGCCGCAGAGGGCATTGCTCGGTTCGACGACGCAGATGTCGGAGCAGCCGTCGCCGGCGATCGCGTTGCCGTCGTCGCAGGTTTCGCCTCCGACAATCAGCTTGTCTCCGCAGATCGGGAAGCACCGGTATCCTGCCCGCAAACACTGCCAGCCGGGCTCGACGGTGCAGTTGGCGGAACAGCCGTCGCCTCCGGTGATGTTTCCGTCGTCGCACTGTTCCGGCGGCGTGATCACGCCGTCGCCGCAGACCGGCGTCGGCACGCAAGGGAGGTTCGTGCCGCAGTTTCCGCACGCCCAGCAGGCCTCGATCTGGCAGAGATGCGAGCAGCCGTCGCCCGAGATCACGTTGCCGTCGTCGCACTCTTCGCCGCGATCGATGACTCCGTTGCCGCACTTTGCGGGCGGCGGCGAAAAACCGTCGATGACCGGCGCGTCTCGCGGCGGGGGCCGACTGTCGGGGCGCGCGTCCGCGCCGATGCCGCCGTCGACGGTGCCGCCGACGCCGCCTTGGCCGGTGGCGCCGCCGGTCCCCGTTGAGATCACGCCGCCGCCCGTCCCCGTCCTGATCTGGTTGGGATCGAGGGACCGTTCGCTGCAGCCGACGCCGATCGCGACGGCCACCAGGGCGAACGCGCGGCCGCCCTTCAGCGCGCGACCCGCAATCATCCGTTGTGATGTCATCAGTCCAGCACGATCTTGCAGGTGACCGAGCATGCCGTGGCGGGCTGCCCATTGTTCGCGCCGAAGTCGCACTGCTCGCCGTCGCTGACGTCGACGATGCCGTCGCCGCAGAAGTGGGGCCAGGTGCAGTCCGGCGCGCAGCCGTCGGCGCTGCCGTAGACGGTGGTGTTCTGCAGGACGCCGAGGTCGCACGCCTCCGGCCCGTTCACGACGCCGTCGCCGCAGAAGCCGGTGAACTGGCACGCCGCCGTGCAGCCCGACCCGTCGGTCGTGCCCCCGGGGCCTTCGTCGCATTCCTCGTCGCCCTCGACGATCCCGTCGCCGCAGCGGGCGGTCGTCGGTTCGACGACGCAGATGTCCGAACACCCGTCACCGGCGATCGTGTTGCCGTCGTCGCAGGTCTCGGGGCCGACGACGCGCTTGTCGCCGCAGATCGGCACGCATTGCCGTCCGGGGGCCGGGCAAGACCAGCCGACCTCGATCGCATTGCAGTACGCCGAGCAGCCATCCCCACCCACGACGTTGCCGTCGTCGCACGCCTCGCCCGGCTCGAGCACGCCGTTGCCGCAACCGCCAAGACTGATGCAAGTGTTCTGCGTGCCGCACGTGCCGCACAGCCGGTAGCATTCGACCTGGCAGAGGCTCGAACAGCCGTCGCCGGCCTGCTTGTTTCCGTCATCGCACTGCTCGCCTGGGTCGAGAACACCGTTGCCGCAGAGCTGAGGCGGTGACGCTTCGATTCCCCACCCCGCGTCAGGCCAGCCGCCGCCGGCGCCGACACCGCCGTCGCCGATCGCGCCTCCGCTTCCGGTCATGACGCTGTCGCCGCCGGTTCCTCCGTTGCCTCCGGGATCGAGGGCGCGCGTGCCGCAGCCGAAGCCGAAGCCGATCGTCGCAATCAAGAACGGCAGACCCCGCCAAGAAGCCGACATTAACCCTCCAGAAGCTAGGCGGTCAGCCTATCACGGCCGCGGGGTCTGCCGACTGCGTCAAGGTGGCATTTTGCCAGCGCCGCGAATCGGGTATCGTCGGCACATGCTCAAGCGCCTCGTCATCCTGCTCGCGTTCGTTCCGTTCTTCTCCGCCGGCACCGCCGGGCCGATCGCGCCCGCGCGCGGATCGGGCGGCAAGGTCGGCAGCGACTGCACGCTCAAGGGGAAGAAGCTTTACGGCAAGTTCAAGATCGTGGACGCGTTCCCGGATCTGAAGGTGCAGGTCGTCGACGCGTTTCCGGATCTGAAGGTGCAGGTCGTCGACGCGTTTCCCGACAAGTGCGGCAAGTGGAAGATGGTCGACGCCTTCCCGGATGTGAAGATCCAGAAGGTGACGGCGTTCCCGGATCTGAAGATCCAGTACGTGAACGCATTTCCGGGACTGCCCTAGGCGAGGGCCCGGGCAGCCGCGTCGCCGGAGGTCTATAGTTCGGCGATGGACTGGAAGACGCTGGCCTCGACGTTCGGTGCCATATTCGTCGCCGAGCTGGGCGACAAGACGCAGCTCGCGGCGCTGACGCTGTCGGCGAGCTCCCGGGCGAAGTGGGCGGTGTTCCTCGGCTCGGCGCTGGCGCTGGTGACGACGTCGGCCATCGCCGTCCTGGCGGGCGCGGCCGTGACCCGAGTCGTGCCGGCCCACTGGCTGCGCCGGATCGCGGGGGCGGTGTTCATCGCCCTCGGCGTCCTTTACCTGATACGCCCCAGCGACTGACGCGCGCCGACAGGCATTTCGGCCTAAAATAGGCCCGTGGTACGCCGATCGGAGGTGGGACCCTCAGAGGGTCCCACACCCCCCGCGGAGGGCTCGCGCGGGGAGACCCCGCGCTCCCCCACGCGATCGCAGCGCGGCGGGGCGCTGGTACGGATCGCCGCGCGATGGCTGGCGGCGGTGGTCGCGGTCTTGGCCGCGCGGCCCGCGCTCGCGCAGACGCGCGCCGCCGCCAACGAGGTCGATCTCAGTCGCATCTTCTCCGGCGTCCCGGACGCGGCCTCGCGCGTGCTCGACAAGGGATACACCGAGTTCTTCCGACTGATCGAGACGCTGGAGCTTTTCCACTTCGAGAGCGAGATCGATCGCTTCGTCGGCCGGCCCCGCGACCTGAACGACACCACCAGCTACAAGCTGAGCCTGCTGCCGTTCTACATCTCGTATCCGATCTACAAGCCGCTGGTCGGGCAGATGACCCGCCTCGATAGCGTCCGCGCCAATCGCATCTACAACGTGACGCCCGATTCGGTGTCGCTGATCGATCTGCGCCTGCAGCCCGTGGCGACGCTGGAGGAGTTCAACGGGCTCGGGCGGGGCAGCGACGTGGCGCAGTCGCTGCTCACCAACTTCTCGGCGCGCGAGATCGCCGACCTGTCCGTGTTCCTGCTGTCGCAGCAGCCGTTCTTCCCGCAGGACGACGAGGGCTGGGCCCACACCAAGCGCCGCGTCGCGCGCGCCGCCGTGCCGATCGCCGTCGGCGCGCTGGTGACGGGCGCGGCGTTCGACGCCGGGGCGTTGACGCACTCGGGCTCGATCGTCCGGGCCGGCAAGGACTTCGAGCTGCGCTACTACGGCGGCTTCCGTTCGCTCGGCATCCACTGGCATCCTTATCTGCGCGGCGGGCTGGCGATGCACGCCTACGGGTTCGAGGCCGCGGCGGGGCTCGCCGACCAGGTCAACCCGACGACGGTCGAGCCGGACCGCGCCGTGGAGCTCGCGCTGCGCGAGGGCTGGTTGAACCAGCTGGTGCAGCCGCTGGGGTTGGACGCGTTCTTCGAGGCGACGCTCAAGCGATCGATCCAGGAGCCGTCCGGGTTCAACGGCGACCTGACGACCGCGCGCACCGGCTTCTTCTTTCGGCGCGAGCAGACGCCGCTGCTCCCCGGCCTGGCGATGCGCGGCTCGATCGAGGCGGAGTCGAACCTGGAACATCGGCTTCACCTGATCGCCGCGCTCGGCTTCGAGAAACCGAACAGCGGTATCACCACGATGCTGCAGGGCAGCCTGGTGCCGGCGCCCCCGGGTTCGAACCTGCCGGACGACGCGCGCCTGAACGTGTTCCTGGTCGGCAGCATGGAGCCGGTCTCGGCGTCGTACAGCGAGGAGATGACCAGCCTCGCGCGCCAGTGCCGGGAGGAGTTTGTCGCCCTCGAGGCGCTCGAGAAACGGCGGGAGGAGTGGGAAGAGGCGCTGCTGGTGAAAGGAGCGTCGCCCCGCACGCCGCAGGAGGATCGGGCGATGCTGGCGGAGATCGAGCAGATCCTGTTCGAGCGCGAAGACCGGACCGTCCGTCTGGCCGGCAACCTCGCCGACTATCTGGACAGCCGGCGACGCGTCTACGCCATCCTGAACCGCGGCAAGAGCGCGGACGACCTGCATGGACCGCTGGACGCGGCGGTGCTGGTGGCGGCGCGCAAGGTGATCCTCGGACGCCTGCAGTCGCTGTCGGCGGACATCGAACGCGCCCAGGTGCCGCTGCTGGCGCTGAAGGATCGGATCACCGTGCTGCGTCGCGAGATCGACGAGCTGGCGATGACCGAGCCGACCAGCACGCGCATCGCAGCGCGCCGCCAGAGCCTGGCCGTGCTCGAGGAGCAGTGGGACCGCGACACGGATCGCATTCGCCGCTACCTCGGCGCGCGCGATCAGCTGCACGCCGACGGCGTGCGCATCCTGACCGCGATGGGAAAGAGCGAAGCCAGCATCCGCGAATGGGACACGCTCGGCGCGATGGTGCGCACCCGCGTCGCCCGACTCGCCACTTCGCCCGCGCCCTGACACAATGAAGGCATGAACGGCATGGCGACCTGGCGAACCTGGCTGATCGGCGCCGCCTTCGCCGTCCTCGCGAGCGGCGCCGTCGGGTGTGGCGGCGCACTGATGGCGTCGGACGCGGGCGCCGGCAGCGGTGGCGCTGCGGGCGGTGGAGCGGCGGGTGCAGGCGGCGCGACCCAGGTCTACACCTGGCCGGGCGGCGGCATCAGCGTCGGCGGGAC
>DATFXS010000256.1:0-16512 GCA_035315605.1 Polyangia bacterium | reverse complement strand
CGCGAACAGACACGACACCCGTTCTATGGTCCGGGGCGGCCCGAACCTTACCGGGGAACGGGCGCGCGACCCAGGGCCACGCCCACACTGGCAATTCCGCCCCAGCTGGGGACGGGCGTCTCGTCCTGCGTCGCGCCCCCGCCCGTTCCATATATGGAATCCCGCCGCGGGAAGTAGAAACCCCGCAGATCCAGCCAGAACGCTGCGCGTCGCGACATCCACCACGACGTACGAATTCCCGCGGTTGCGCCAAAAGAGACGGCCGAGGCCGACTGGTTGGTCATGTAGTCGACGCCCTCCGTCGTGATCCAGCCGAGCGTGCCGCCGCCGTGGGCGTCGAGCACGAAGGCGTCGCGCGCCCAGCGGTGCGCGAGCTCGAGGCTGGCCGTCCACCGCCGCCAGCGCGCCTCGTGCGTCCCGACGGCGATCGTGCGCGTCATGTCGCCAGCGCCGAGGACCCACAGTCCCAGGCCCACGCCGCGCGGAAACCAGCCGGCGCCGATCGACGCGCCCGCGGCCAGCGTGTCCGCTTGCCCCAGCGTGACGCCGGCGGCGACGTCGTACGCCGCGGCGACGCCCGGGACGGTGGCGGCGGTCGGGGCCGGGCGCTCGGGCGGCGGCGGGCGCTCGGTCCGCGCGATCTCGGTTTGCGGGCGCACGAACTCGGGGTGGACGTCGCTCTCCCAGCTGGCGATCACGATGGCCGCCATCCGCGCGAGCTCGGCGCACGACGTGTTTCCGTCGAGCGTGCGTTCGGCGATGACGACGCCCTCGGCGTCGCGCAGCTCGAGGTGCAGCTTGTTGTCGGACGTGCGTTCCAGCTTGGCCACGTCTTGCGTCGCCGGTGCCGCGCTCGACGCCGTCAGCATCGAGGCGAGCGCCCGCTCCACCTCTTCGCCCGACGGACAGGCGTCGTTCACGACCCGCACCGGCGACGTCGCGACCTCGAGAAGCAAGACCACGCCGGCCGCAATCACAGGCGCAGTATAACGGAATCCCTGCGAGTCAATTTCAGCGACCCGCGTAGTGCGCACCCGCCATGATGAACGGGATCAACAACTCCGGAATCAGATATCCGAGCCAGACACCCGCGGGCTTGGGCAGACCGACCTTGGCGATCGATACGAGCCGCCCGGTCCCTGCGAGCAGGACGCCCAGGGCCAGAAGGTAGACCAATGTTCCTTGCTGACGGATCGTGACCGCCGCCCAGAGGCAAATGAAGCCCGTGGACAGGTAGACGCCGGCCATGAACCGGTGAACGTTGTCGAGACGGGGCGACGTGTCCGGCTGGCCGAGGAACATCTGCAGCGACCCGCCGACGATCGCGATGGCGCTGGCGAGGAACAGACAAACGCGGACCACCATCTGGCTGGCCGTGAGGGGAACGTCGGTCATGGGCGCCTCCTGAGAGTCAGTTCGCCATGCAAAGGGAAGTCAGCACCGCCGCCAGCATGATCTCCATGTCCTCGGCGAAGTCGAAGCGCAGCGCCGCGAACTGCGCATCGCGCAGCACGCGCGCCGCCGCCGGCGCGGGGTTGGCGACGGGGTAGAGGCCGGCGATGACGGCGTGCAGGTAGCGCATGAAAGGGCCCGTGGCGCGGGCGGGCAGCGACGGCAGCGCGGCGCGCAGCGCATTGCCGATACGAAGCCCGAGCCGCAGGACGCCCCTCTTGTACTGCGCGATCGCCTCTTCGGACAGGTTCTGCTCGAGGACGCCGGACAGCGCCGTCTGGAGGACGCAGAAGCGCGGCGACGCGACGGCGACCTGGGCGAAGACGCGGGCCACCGCCCGCGCATCGATCGGGCCCCGCAGCCGAGCCAACTTTTCCTCGACCAGCGCGACGGCGGCGTCCTGATCTTCGTTCAGCAGCGCCAGCAACATCGCCTCGCGGCTTTCGAAGTAGCGATAGAGGTTGCTCTTGGCGATGCCCGCGCGGCGGGCCACCGCGTTGAGGGTCACGCCGGGGAGGCCCTCGGCGTCGAACAGGGCGGCCGCCGCCTCGAGGATGGCCCGCTGCCGGTGCGCCCTTTCGTCGGGCTTGCGGGCGCGCTGGAAGGCGGGGGCAGAGCTCATGACCGCTGTTCTCTTAATTTCCAGGAGACCGCCGAAAGGTCAAGTTCCGCGCGTGAGAAAAAGACCATTGACAAGAGAACGGTGTTCTCTTATTAAGAGACCGTTGGTCTTTTAAAAAGGAGGGGCACCATGATCGAAGCCGTGAAGGAGACCGTCCGCATGACCGCAAACAACAGCCCGAAGATCGCCGACATCCTTCGGGAGTTCGTCGATGGGTTCAACACGAACAGCCTGGACGACGTCATGACCTTCTTCGCCGACGACGCCGTCTATGAACCGGGCGACGGCCGAACGCACCGCGGGCGGGCCGCCATCCGGGAAGCGTTTCGCCCGCAGTTCGAGCACGCCTTCGGGACGATGCGCTTCATCGTCAACGATCAGGTGATCGACGAGCAGGCGCGCAAGGCGACGATCCGCTGGCTCTGCCACCACGAGCTGGCCACGATGAGGCCGTTCCTGAAGCGCATGATGTTCAAGCTGATGTTTGGCCAGCGGGCCGGCTGGTACGGTACCGACACCTTTCATTTCGACGAGCGCGGCAAGATCGTCGGCAAGTTCAGCTACGCGAATTACGGCAGCCGTCCTCACGTGCGCCGCGACCTCGGCGCGCTTCCCGCATGAACCTGATCGCGCCGACTGCCTTCAAGGGAACGATGAGCCCGCTCGCGGCGGCGCGTTACCTGGCCGCCCCGGGTGACAGGCTGTTGCCGCTCAGCGACGGCGGCGACGGCTTTCTCGAATGCTTGCAGCACGGACTGGGCGGGGCGATCGAAGAAATGCCCGCGCGCGATCCGTTCGGGAGGATTCGCCCGGTTCCGGTTCTGCGGCTTCCCGGGGGCGGCGTGGCGATCGAGTGCGCGAAGGTGATCGGCCTCGCGGGCCTCGACCGGCTGGATCCGCTGGCCGCCTCGAGCCGCGGGCTCGGCGAGCTGCTCCAGCGTTTTCAGGATGAGCCGCGCGTCTGGGTCGGTCTCGGCGGCAGCGCCACCGTCGACGGCGGGCGCGACTGGCCGGCGCTCCGCTTGCCGCCCACCACCGCGTTCTGCGACGTGCGGACCGACCTCGGCGACGCGGCGCGCATCTTCGGGCCACAGAAAGGCGCGCGGCCCGAGGACGTCGCGGTCCTGGCGGAGCGTCTCGCGGGTCTCGGACTTCCCCGGGGACCGCGCACCGGTGCGGCAGGGGGCCTCGGTGCGAAGCTGCTGGCGCTGGGGGCCGAGCTGGTCGACGGCGGAGACCGCATGCTGGACGTCCTGGATTTCGCCGGGGCCTGTCGCGGCGTCGGGGCCGTCGTCACCGGCGAGGGCCGTCTGGACGCTTCGTCGCTGGAGGGGAAGCTGACCGTGGTCGTCGCGCGGCGCGCGCACGCGATGGGGCTCCGCGTCCTCGGCCGCTTCGGCCGTTGCGGCGACGGCTGGGAGCGGGCCGCCGCGCTCTTCGACGAGGTGCGTTTCGAGGTCGATTAGGCGTCCGTCAGCCGTGATACGTTTTCCTGAGCCGATTCGGCGCAGTCGTACACTGAGGGTGCTTGGATCCCGCTTCCAAAAAGAGGCCGCCCGTCCTGCACGTCGTGCCGGCGGCCCAGCTCGGCGAGGAGCCGCTCACCTTCGAGCAGACCTACCGGCGCTACGTGCGGTACGTGGCCGCCATCGTGCTGCGGCTGGATCCGGGCGTGCCGGATCTGGATGACGTCGTTCAGGACGTCTTCCTCGCGGCCGCTGGCGGGCTCAAGAGCATCCGCGATCCGAACGCGACCAAGGCGTGGCTGGCGACGGTGTCGGTCCGGACGGTGCGGCGCCGGCTCCGCGTGAGGCGCATGTGGCGGTGGCTGGGGATCGGCGACGACGACAGTCGGCCGCCGGCACCGCTGGTCGACGCCGGGTCGAATCCGGTCGACCGGCTGCTGCTCGCTTCGGTGTACGAGGTGCTCGACAGCCTGGCCGTCGCCGATCGCGTGGCCTTCGTCCTGCATCACATCGAGGGCGAGACGCTTCCGGCCGTGGCGCGGATGTGCGGGTGCTCGCTGGCCACCGCCAAACGGCGGATCGCGCGCGCGCAGGAGGCCATCGATCGGCGCTTCGGCAGCGACGGCGCGGGGGTGGATCCATGACGTTGATGGAACAGATCCGCCGCGCCGGACAGGAGGTCGAGGCTGGCTGGGACGATCGCGACGTCGATCGCGTCTGGCACGGGCTCCGGCGCAAGCGCCGCCGGCGCGCGGTCGCGGCGGGGGCGACCGCGCTGGCGACGGCGGGGGTCGCGGTCTGGGCGCTGCTGGTCCTGCCGGGTCGCAACGCCGTCGTCCATCAAGCCGGTCGACCGGCGGCGCCACCGCCCGCGTTGCACCAGGACCAGGAGACGCGGTTTGCAGACGGCTCGACGGCCGTGCCGCTCGGCGGCCAAGAGTCGTCGCTGACCGTCGTCGAGGACGCGCCGGCGCGGGTGGTGGTGGCCCTGGCGAGAGGCGGCGCCCGTTTCGAGGTCGCGCATCGGCCGGATCGGGTGTTCGTGGTGCGGGCGGGCGACGTCTCGGTCAGCGTGCTCGGCACCGCCTTCACGGTCGAGCGTGTCGCGGATCGGGTCGGCGTGACCGTCAGCAAGGGTGCCGTGCGCGTCGACTGGGGCGTCGGGGCGCGGCAACTGGCCGCGGGCGAGGACGGTTGGTTTCCGCCGCTGCTCGTGTCGCCGTCGGCCGACGGCGGCCACGCGGAGACCACGGGCAAGGAGGCGCCGCCCGTCCTTGCGCCGCGGCGGAGCGCACGAGATGTCTCGCCGCCGTCCGCGACCCCGAAGATCGAAGAGCCGGCCGAGCCCGCGGCCGCGCCGACAACGGAGGAGCTGGAACGCGCGGTCGGAATCAACGGCGCCAGCGACGCCGCCACGCTGATGGCGGACGCCGACCGCGCCCGTCTGGCGGGACGGTTCGAGGAAGGTGCCGCGTTGCTATCGCGGCTGGTTCGCGAGCATCCAACCGATCCGCGGGCGCCGCTGGCGGCGTTCTCGCTGGGGCGTCTTCTGCTCGGCGAGCTCGGCCATCCGGAGGGGGCGGCTCGGGCGTTCGCGCGCGCACGCGCGCTGGCGCCGGACGGCCCGCTTGCACTGGAGGCGCTGGCCCGCGAGGCGGAAGCCTGGACGCGGGCGGGAGAGCCGGATCGGGCGCGTGCCTGCGAGGCCGAATATCGCGCGCGGATCAAGGCGCAGGGCGGGCAGCGGCCGTGACCGATGCGTGAAATCGAAGCCGTGCGCCGGGAGCGGCGCCGTCGCCGGCGCGCGGTGATCGTCGTGCTGACCGCGCTGGTGGTCTGGGGACGCTCGGCGCGAGAGGCGCGCGCCGACGACGCGCCAACGCCGATCCGGATCGACCTCGAGACGTGCCCGTCCGAGTGGGATTCGGAGATCCGGCTCGCGCTCGCCGTCGAGCTGGGGGACGAACGGATCGCAAACGCGCCCCCCGCCGAGGAGCCCGCTGCTCCCGGCGGCGAGCCCGCCGCCCCGCCGGCCGGCCACAGGCTGAGCGTCCGTTGCGCGGAGCACCGTGTCTGGGTCGTGGCACACGACGCGAAGACCACGGCGACGCTGGAGCGCACGCTGACCGGCGATCTGCCGGCGGCGACCGCGCCGCGCACCATCGCCCTCGTCGCCGCCGATCTCCTGACCACGTTCGATCCCGCCTTGCGGCGGCGGCTCGAGCCGTCTGCCAGACCGAGCCCGCCCGCGCCGGCGCCGCCGGTCTCCGCCCCGCAGCAGCAGCCGCCGCCGGACGCACCCCGTCTGTCTCTGACCGCCGGCGGCGTGTACCGGTCGTTCCTGTCGAACGGTGGGGTGGATGCCTGGGGAGGGGCGCTGGACGCGCGGCGCGCCTCGCGAGACGGACGCTGGTCGGTCGGCCTCGGCGCCGAGGTTTCGGGTAGCGAACATTCCACGAGCCTGGGTCAGACGTCGGCGCTGCTGGTCTCGGCGCGCGCGAGCGCGGGCGCGCGGATCGTGCTCGCGCACGACCGACTCGCGCTCTCCGCCGATCTCGGCGGGCGGGTGGGCGCCGCGCGCCTGTCCGGGGACGCCGCCAATTCGACCGTGATCGCGTCGTCGGCCGTTCACCCCTGGGCCGGGCCGGTCGCGACGCTGCGGGCCGAGCTTCATCAGTCCTGGTTCTGCGCCGAGATCGCCGCGGAGGGCGGATGGGCGGTCGTCTCGGCGACCGGACAGGTGAACAACGGGCCGGTGCTCGCCGTGAGCGGCCCGTGGCTGGCGATCTCTCTCGGTGTCGGCGGCCGTCGTTGACGGGCGCGCTCCGGGAACCCGGATCGAGGATGTACCGCCGAAGGTGGGGGTCCGCGCGGATCGTCGCCAAAATTCGTAGGGGGACTCCCGATTTTCGCCCGGCGGCCTCACGTTTCCGACGGCCCGCGGATGATCGGCGAAGCGCTCGGCAACTACAAAATCACCGCCAAGATCGGCGGCGGCACGATGGGCGTCGTGTTTCGCGCCGATCACACGCGCATCGCTCGCACCGCTGCGATCAAGGTGCTGATCCCGGAGCTCGCCCAGAACGCGAGCGCGGTCCAGCGTTTCTTCACGGAGGCGCGGGCGACATCGCTCATTCGACATCCCGGGATCGTCGACGTCTTCGACTGCGACGTCGATGCGGCGGGCCGCGCCTACATCGTCATGGAGCACCTCGAGGGCGAGACGCTGGCCGAGCGCCTTCGCCGGTCGGCGTCCATTCCATGGGCGGCGGCCTGTGAGATCGCGCGCCAGGTCGCGGCGGCGATCGGGTCGGCGCACGACCGCGGGATCGTCCATCGCGATCTCAAGCCCGAGAACGTGTTCCTCGTCCGCGACCCCGCCGCTCCCGACACGGTGGCGGCGGTCAAGGTGCTCGACTTCGGAATCGCCAAGCTGCTGACGCCCGACGCGTCCGCGCGTCTCACCATGCGCGGGATGGTGCTGGGCACGCCCGAATACATGGCGCCCGAGCAGTGCGAGGGATCGGGCGACATCGACGAGCGGGCGGACATCTATGCCCTCGGTTGCATCCTGTTCGAGATGCTGAGCGGCGACGCGCCGTTCGTGGCCGACGCGGCCCAGGAGCTGATGCTCGCCCACATGTTCCACCCGGTCCCGTCGATCGGTGAACGGATGCCCGGGTTGCCGGCCTGGCTGGCCGGCCTGGTGACCATCATGCTCGCCAAGCGGCGAGACGAACGGCCGGCCTCGATGCACGAGGTCGCCCGGGCGCTGGGCGAAAGGGCGAAGGCGACGCAGCTCGCCCAGGCCCCTGCGATGCGAAGGGGCGTTCGTGCGGCGCCGGTCGTCGTGGCGATCGTGGGCATCTCGGCGCTCGGGCTCGCGGTGTGGCGCGGCGGCCGCCCGAGTCGTCGTCCGCCCCACGCCGAGACGGCAGCGATCGTCGCGCCGGCGCGCGCGGCCGCGCCGGCCCCACCGGCCAGCGTTGCGCCGGCAGCCGTGCCCGTCGTGCAGGGGACGCCGCCCGCACCGCCCGTGCGCAAGCGGGCGCGCCCGCCGGAACAGCCCCGACGACCGGCGGCGCCCGGCGCGCCGGCGGCGAAGCACGCGGTGGACATCGATGGCATCGTCGATCTCTGAGGCGGCGCGACGGCTGTCCGTCGTCGCGGTCGCGCTGCTTGCGGCGACAGGCGTCGAGCTCGGCGCAGTGCCCGTGGCGCGGGCGCAGCCAGCGGCCGCGAGCGACGCGACCCGCGAAGCGGCCCGCCGCAAGCTGGTCGACGGCGTCGACGCGATGAAGCGGGGCGACTACGTCGCCGCGCTGGCGCGATTCGAGGAGGCATACGGGCTGGTGCCGAGCCCGAAGATCCATTACGACTTCGGCCTGGCGTACGTCGGCCTCGGACGGCCGGCCGATGCGCTGGCGGCGTTCGAGCGTTTTCTCGCCGAAGCGCCGGACGCGCCGCGGGACAAACGCGAGAAGGCCGCGTCGATGGTGTCGACGCTGCGCGCACGTGTCGCCGACACGTCTGGACGAGTCGAGCGCGAGGCCGCGGGGAGCGGGGCGCAGCCGGTCGCGCCGCCGGAGGCAAAGGCGGGCGCAAGTCCGGACGCGGTGCAGGCGCGTGCGCAAGCGGAGTCGGCAGCAAGCCGTGAAGAACGCATGACGCTGGCAACGACGGCGGACCGCGATCCGTCGCGGCGCCGAAAGATCACCGCGCTGTCGCTGGGCGCGGCGGGCGTCGGCCTGGTCGGCGCCGGCCTGGTGTTCGGCCTGCTGGCCCAGCGAGAGAGCGACAGCCTGACGAACGATTCGCAGCGCGCCACCGACAATCATCCGACATTGTTCGATCCCGGCAAGGAATCGCGCGGGCTCGCGTACCAGCGGCTCGAGTACGTCGGGTTGGTGGCGGGCGCGGTTGCCGTCGCGACAGGCGCGGTGATCTACGCGATCAGCAGGCGGCGCATCACCGTTGAACCTGTCGCCGGCCACTCGGTCGCGGGCGCCAGCTTACAACTGATGTTCTGAGTGAAGATGCGCTTGCCACGATCAACTCGCGCGCTGATTGCGATCACCTGGATCGCGATCGCCGCCGGCTGTTATTCGCCGCGGATCGAGAATGGGACGCTGGCCTGCGCCGCCGACAACCGGTGCCCGCGCGGCTTCACGTGCAGCGGCGGGCGTTGTTACACCGGCGTCGACGCAGCGGTCGATGCCGGCGCGGAATCGCGCGCGAAGGACGGCGCCGGAGAGTCGCTGTCGATCGACGCCGGGATGGAAGGGCGCCCGATCGAGGCCGGCACCGAGGGCGGAGGCGCCGGCGCCGGCGGGAGCGCTGGCACCGGTGGCAGCGTCGGCACCGGCGGAAGCGTGGGCACCGGCAAGGGCGGTAGCGCGGGCGGTGCGCGCGGTGGAGCGAGCGGAACTGGCGGCAGCGCGAGCGGGCGCGGAGGCACAGGCGGGGCCGGCGGCGCGGGCGGCGTCGGCGCAACGGCCGGAACCGGTGGCGCGGGCGCGGCTGCCGGAACGACCGGCGCCGGTGGCGGCGCGGGCGGGCGAGGCGGCACGAACGGGACCGGCGGCGCGGGTGCGGGCGGACCGGGCGGCACGAGCGGGACCGCCGGCGCGGGCGCGACGGGCGGCGGCGCGGGCGCGACGGGCGGCGGCGCGGGCGGCCCCGCCGGCACGAGCGGCGGCGCCGGGGCAGGCGGCCGTGGTGGGCCCGGATCGGCCTGCCAGGTCGACGCGCAGTGCGCATCCGGGCCGTGCGTCGACTCGTTCTGTTGCAACGCCACGTGCACGGCGCCGTGTCAGGCCTGCGACGTGGATGGCCACCATGGAGAATGCTGGCCCGTCACGGGCAGCACGCCTCATGGCGGGCGCCCAGCGTGCACCGGGTCCACTGCCTGCGCCGGTTACTGCAACGGGCTGGCGTCGGGGCAGTGCTTCTATCCCGGGGCCGAGACCACCTGCGAATGCAACGTTCTGTCCGGCACCTGCAACCAGGCGGGCGGGTGCCAGGTGCTGGTGGGCCCCCTCTGCATCTAAGAAAGTCCGGCGGGCGAATCGCTCTTGATTCGGCGCGCGTCGTTGTCAAATACTCCCGCCGGGTGAGAGCACGTCGTTTTTTCACCGCCGTTGCCGTCGCACCGACGGCGCTGCCGCTGCTGGTGCTCGCCACCGGTTGCGGACGGGCGGACTTCCAGAAAGCGCGGCCCGCCCACGCCGACAAGGCGCGCTCGGAGGCCGTGGTGGTCTTCGCCGCTCCGCCGCGCTCGAAGGTATGGCTCTACCAGGGCGTGGACGACGGTCTGGGATGGACGTGCGAGGGCGCGGCCGGCGAGACCGTTCAGGTGGCGTCCGAGGGCGGCCTCGTGGTGGCGAAGCTGCCGGCCAGGACGGGGAGAGAAAAGTACGCCATCGGCGAGGTCGCCATTGCGGACGGATCCGATCGCCGCCTGCGGCCGGGCGCGAACGCGAAGGTGCCGGTGTTCAACGCCGTCCCCGGGAAGGTGACGATGGTCGGCGGCGTCAAGGTGCTGGAGGTGGGCGAGGGATTGAGCCTGCTGCCCGATCCGTCGGCGACGCGGGCGCGCGCCGCGCGCGTGCTGGCCCGCAAGGACCGACGCATGTCCGCGTCGGTCGCGAAGGGCAAGGTCGGCAGAATGAGCTGGATCGCGATGCCGGACAGCTGCGCGCGCCGCTGACCGGCTCGTCGACGACTGACGCTGCCGCTGCTCGGCTACTGGAGGCACATGTTCGTGCCGCCGTCGCCGGTGCCGCCGTCGCCGGTCGTGCCGCCGTCCGGCACGCCGCCGTCGATCGAAGCGATCGCGCTGCAGGGATACTGCGTGGGGGAGGGCGGGGCGAACGACGTCGACCACGCCTGGGACGTTCCGCGGTACTCGGTGACGGCCAGCGCCGAGAGGCCTTCCAGGTAGTGACCCATCTTCACCACGTAGTTGCCCGTCGGCGCGCCGCTGGTGGCGTCGACGTCGGGCGCCGGCAGATTGGTCAGGTGTGCCACCGGCAGCGCGTACAGCGTGAACGAGTAGCTGTCGTTCACGAGGCTGCACGTGAAACGGGAGTCATCCCTCGGGAACGGGTTGGGGCAGGGCGGGAAGAAGCCGTAGTTGTTGCGGAGCGCCCACTGAAACGCCCCGGTGACGTCCGGCGAGTGGTACCCGCCCATCAATCCGGCCGGCAGCCCCGTCTTGGTGGCCGGGATGTCCCACATCACCCAGTGGTACCCCATCCGCTCGGTCGCCGGATTGTTGTCCGCCAGGATGGCGATGTCCTTGAAGACGAGCGCGAAGCTCATGGTGCCCGCGGGCGCTCCCGACCACGTCAGCGTCGGAGAGGTGCCGGTTCCGAACGCGTGACCGTCGCAGGTGTTGGCCGCCGGGATCACGCCGCAGTTGGTGAAGTCCGGACTGGTGATCATGAAATCCGCGGCGCCCTGTTTCTGCGACGCGATCCCGGTGCAGCTGTTGTGCTGCGTGACCGGGGGATCGCCTGCGTCGGCGGGGCAGCCCGTACCGCCCGTACCGCCCGCACCGGCCGACCCACCGGTGCCGCTCGCACCGGCCGACCCACCGGTGCCGCCCGCACCGGCCGACCCACCGGTGCCGCCCGCGCCGGCCGAACCACCGGAGCCGCCGGCGGCCGAACCACCGGTACCGCCGGCGGCCGAACCGCCGGAGCCTCCCGCACCGGTCGAACCACCTTTGCCGCCCGCGCCCGTGGTGCCCGCGGTGCCCGACGTTCCCCCCTTGCCGGTGCTATTGCCGTTGCTCGAAGAACAAGCCGCCAAGGTCGTCGCTGCGAACAAAACTATCCCCCTGGCGATCCACGTGGCGGCTCTCATCTGTCAGTCTCCTTTGTCGACCTTGGTCCAATTCCTGGCGGGCAAATTCCCCCCAGCAAATGGGTAGGTGCGACAGGAACCTTCAGAGGGTTCGCTGGATCATTTCCGGAGCGCAGCCGGCACGCGGCAGGCTAGGTCTTCGCCCGCGGCGCAGCCGCCAGCGGCCCAGGCTGCGAGAGATGCCGATCGTCCACGAATATGGTGTTGATGAACGTGGCCCCGCGTACCGAGTAGCGCTTTGAATCGAGAAGTTTCAGGATGTCGAGGTCGACGGCGTCGCTCCCGGGCGTCTTCGTCTCGACGCAGATGACGTCGGGGCGGAAGCGGTCGAAGTCCAGTGTCTTGAGAATGTCGAGGTCCATCCCCTCGGTGTCGATCGAGAGGAGGTTCGGCGCCGCACCCAGCTCTTGCTGGATGATAGTGTTGATGTTGTCGAGCGGGAGCTGAATCACTTTCTCGATGAAGTGCGCGCCCTGGCCCATGCGCTGAATCTCTTCCGCCTCGCTCTTCGAGAAGGTGTTGAGCGCGCCGTTGCTCGGTCCTCCGATGACGTAGTAGTCAGCGGTCGTTCGTTGCGCGGCGGTGCCGACGCCGACGTTGAGCGTTCGATCCCGCGGTCGTACCCATCGGAGGCGCCGCATCTTGGCCGGGTTCGGTTCGACCAGAACGCCGTGACCACCCGCCTTGTAAAAGAGGTAGGTGTTGCTGTGATAGATCGGATCGAAGGCACCGATGTCGAGATAGGTGATGGGGTTCTTGACGCCGATCTCGCCCAGCAGATCCTCCATGATCAGATCTTCACCCTGCTGGGCGTAAGAAAAATGGGTGTTGTCGCGGCGGTCGTACGCGCCGACGCCGACGGCCCCGAGGGCCAACCCGCCCAGTCCGCCGACGACGAAGCTGCCGCTGACGCCGCTCCGCAGCGCCTTCAAGAAACCTCGCCGATCCATCGGTGCCCTCCCTCGGGCGCGCAGGGTTCGGCGCCCGCTACTTCGTCACCAGGTTGATGTAGAAGTCGTCCGAAGAGACGTTCGCGAACGGTCCGGTCCAGAACTCGAAACCGACTGCTATCGCGCGCACGGTGTCGCCCGGCAGCATCAGCGCGGTCGTCGTGGCGCTGCGCATCTGCGCGTCGTTGATGAAGTCCATGACGTTGAACTCGAACTGGCAGGCGTCCTGCCCCTCGGTGCGCACGTAGTTGACGATCGGTCTGTTGTTGACGGTGCCGTACCGGATGGTCCAGGTGCCGGGCTCGTTGGCCACCGTCACGTTGCTGATGATGCTGTTCCCGGCCGGCTGTCGCCCGCGCGGATCGCGCAGCCAGACCATCAGGTACGACTGAAACTGCGACGCGGTTCCCAGCCAGATGTCCCACGCGGCGTTGTACTGGCCGGTGTCGCTGGAGGTCCATTTCCAGCCCGTCCAGAGCTTGTCGATCGTCGAGAAGGCGGCGGGCAGGCCGCAGCTGCCGTGCGCGCCGGTTTCCGAGTACTGACCGCAGTAGGTCGCCGGATACCCGATCGGCGTCCCGTCGGGCGTCGACGTCCCCGTCGCGTTCGCGACGGTGAATGACGTGCCGCTGTACGAGACGTCCGAGGTCATGTGGCCCTGGCCCCACCAGTTCGTGATGAATCGATAGGTGGTGCCGTCGCGGGTCACGTCGGCGCCGAAGTACTGGTCGGTCGATTCCCCCATGCCCCCCATCGACGGCGTGCCGAAGCCGGGCGCGCCGGTCGTCTGTCCGACCGGCCCGCAGGTCGCCGTGCTGCCACCGGTGCCGGTGCCGGTGCCGCCGGTGCCCGTGCCGGTGCCGCCCGTGCCGCCGGTTCCGGCGGGGTTGCTGCCGGCCGTGCCGGGCGTGTTGCCGCCTCCTTTGGGTGCGAGGACGTCGCAGCCGCCGAGCAAGAGAAGGCTCGCGACGGCCAGGATTCGTGTTCGGACAAGAGAGACTGGGGACAAGTTCGACCTCCTAATTAAGGGACCGATCATAGAGTGACCAGCAAAGCCGCGTCAATTGGTGGTGAGCGAAAAACCATCGACGACGAAGGTGGCATCCATGCCGTTCGTCGAGACCAGCTCGACGCCGTAGTCGATCGCCCCGAGCGTCGATGTCCCGGCGATCCAGCCCTTGGAGATGATGTGGTTGAAGATCGCGAGCAGATTCACCGTTCCCGAGGTGACATTGTTCGTGTCCATGAACGCGATGTAGCTGCCGCTCTTGTAGACCTTGTAGCTGCGGCCGTCGAGGGCGAAGGTCTCCTGAACCGATCCCGACGGCACCTGGTTGAAGTTGTCGGTCCAGATCATCACCTCGGTCGAGCCCGTGCTGGCGACGCCGTTCAGCCAGATGTCGTACGCAAACTCGTAGATGCCGACGTGCGGCCCCGCGTGCGAGAAGCTGCTGGAGATGACGGTGAACGAGCTGATCGCGGGGGCGGCGTTGAAATCCTGGTGCACGTTGGGATACGTCTTGACGGCCCCGTCACCGGTGGTGTTGTCCATCTTCGCGACGACGTACCAGTTGTTGTAGTCGCACACGTACATGGTCTGCGACACCGCGTAGCTGGCCGCGTTCCAGGTGTCGGTGTCGACGTAGAAACCGCCAAGCGTGATCCCGTCTTGCGGGTTCGACGTGTTCAGCGGCAAGACGTGAGGGGCGTTCGTGCAGCTCTGCGCGCCGGCCTGTCCGCCCGCGCCGCTTGTTCCAGCGGCCGCGCCTCCCGCGCCTCCGGTCCCCGCCGACGCGGCCCCGGCGGCGCCGCTCGTGCCGCCGCTGCCGCCCGCCGACGTGCCGCCGGTTCCCGTTGTACCGGCGCCGCCGTCGGGGCCGCTCGTTCCTTTCCCGCCGGAGCTGCCGCAGCCGACCGCCGCGGGCCCGGGCAGAATCAGCAGCGCTCCGAGGAGCCAGTGAAGACGACCTGGCAACAGCTGACGCGCGCCCACGCGTCTATTTTGCCGGAGTTCCGATACAATGTCCCGGGCCATGCGAGCTCTCCGGCGGGCGGTGCAGGCGTTGGGGGTCGTCGTCGCGCTGGCGGCGCTGGCGGCGCCGTCCAGAATCGCGCGCGCGCAGGTGCGCGGATTCGACGGTGAGCGCCTGGCCCCGGCCGCGGGCGCGGCCGGCGGCGTGTTCGTCGAGCGGCCGATCGTACCGTTTCACCTCGGCTACGGCTTCGGCCTGTTCCTGCATTTCGCCGACGACGCGGTCGTGGTCCGCCAGGGGACGGCCGTGGTCGGGACGCCGCTGGACGGCGCCGTCAGCACCGATCTGCTGGCGTCGCTGGGGCTGTTCGATCATCTCGAGCTGGCGCTCCACCTTCCCATTCGCCTCTATTACACGGGTGACGCCAGCGCGACGCCGCTGGTCGCTTCGCGCGGCGTGGGCGATCTGCGGTTCGTCCCCAAGGTCAGCATCGTCCGGGGCGGCGACGCCGCCTTCGGCTGGGTGCTCGGCGCCGCCGTTCCGGTGACGTTTCCGACGGGCGACGATCTCGCGCTGCGCGGGTCGGACGGCGTGACCGTCGAGCCGCGCCTGCTGTTCGGCCTCTATCCGGGGCGACTGGCGATCGTGGCCAACGCCGGATTTCTGTTCAGGCGCAACGAATCGCTGTCGCCGGGCGACGAGCTGACCTTCGGCCTGGCCGGGACGTACACGCTGCCGGCGGGCGGCGACCGGTTCGATCTGCACGCCGAGGCCTCGGGCGGGTGGCTGCCCGCCGTGAGCGGGCGCGCGCTGCTGTCGCTGCCGCTGGAGGCGATCGGCGGCGTGATCTGGCGACCGACCCCGCGCTGGAGCCTCTACGGCATGGCGGGCCTCGGGATCACGAACGGCCTGGCGGTGCCCGACTTTCGCCTGCTGGCCGGCGCGCGCTACGCGTTCGGGCTGCCGGGCAAGGGCGGCGAGCGCGACAGCGACGGCGACGGCATCGTCGACCGCGATGACAAGTGCCCCAACGAGCCGGAAGACCGCGACGGTTTCGAGGACGAGGATGGCTGTCCCGAGCCTGACAACGACCACGACGGGATCCTCGACGACAACGACGAATGTCCCGACGACCCGGAAGAGCCGGGCGGCGACGGCGACGGCTGTCCGGACCACGCGCGCGTCACCGTGCGCAACGGCAAGCTGGTGATCTTCGGCAAGATCCAGTTCGCCTCCGGATCGGACGTCATGCTGCCCAAGAGCGAGCAGCTGGTCGACGAGATGGCGCACGCGCTCAAGGACCATCCCGAGCTGAAGAAGGTGGAGATCCAGGGACACACGGACAACACCGGCGACGACTTCTTCAACCTGAAGCTCGGCCAAGGACGCGCGGAGAGCGTCAAGAAGGCGCTGGTCAAGCGCGGCGTGGCGCCGTTGCGGCTGGTGCCCAAGGGCTACGGCGAAGGCAATCCGATCGCGCCCAACGAGACGCGCGCGGGTCGGGCCAAGAATCGGCGCGTCGAGTTCGTGATCATGGACTAGAGGACGGGAGGTCGATCATGCGCAGAGTCGTTGCGACAGTCGTCCTGATGCTCGCGTCGCTGCTGGGGGCCGCGGCGCGCGCGCAGACCTTTCCGGCCGCGTTCGCACCGCTTTACTGCCAGCGGGGCGTCATGGTCGACGCGTACCGCGATCAGGCCGGCGCGATCGACGATCGGGATATCGTCGGCACGCCCGATCGGCCGGCCGGGTTCCGCGCGGTCGATGGGCAGTTCCTCTATTTGCGGATGCGCCTCGATGGGTCGCCGATGCAGGGCAACGGGCTGACCCAGTTCGCCTGGGGATTCGAATTCGACACCGACGGCGACCCGACCACGTACGAGGTTCTGATCGCGGTCGACGGCGCGTCCGCGACGGTGCGCCTTTACAGCAACACGGTCACCACGGTCCCCGACAGCCCCGCCGATCCGGCCGATCAGCTGGTCATGTCGTATCCGTTCGCGCAGAACGGTCGTCTGGTCGACGCGGGTCCGTCCATCTTCGGCGGCGGCACCGACACCTTCATCGACATGGCGGTGCCCTGGAGCGACCTCGGCACGCTGCGCCTCGGCCCGGCGACGGCCGTCGCGATCTGGGCCGCGTCGTCGACCAACCCCGACCGGCTCGACGGCGACTTCGCC
>DATFXS010000255.1:0-2071 GCA_035315605.1 Polyangia bacterium | reverse complement strand
GGGCACCTACACGCTGAAGTTCGAGCTCGCCGGCTTCTCCCCCCTCGTTCGCGAAGGCATCGTCGTCCCTGTGCGGCAGACGATCACGGTCGACGCCGAGCTGAAGCTCGCCTCGCTGCAGGAGACGGTGACCGTCAGCGGCCAGTCGCCGACGGTCGACGTCGAGAACACCAAGGTCGGCGCGCGGCTGTCGCAGGAGATCCTGACCGCCGTTCCGACCTCTCGCACGATTTTCGGATCGACGACGGTGCTGCCCGGCATGACGATGGGCCGGCAGGATCCGGGCGGGTTGAACGCGGCGACGTCGACCGGCATGACGGCGCACGGCGCCGGCAACTACAACCTGAACTACTACGGCGTCACGGCCGACACGCCGCAGAACTACGGCTCGATGTACTACATGGACTTCGGGTCCGCTGAAGAGATCTCGGTCGACACGGCCGCGATGGGCGCGGAAGTGGGTGGCGGCGGCGGCGCGAACATCAACGTCATCCCGAAATCGGGCAGCAACAACCTGAGGGGGACGTTCAACTGGGCCGTCACCGGCAAGGGCTACTGGGATCATTTCACGGGCAACAACATCACCGATGCGCTTCGCGCGCAGGGCATCACCGATCCGACGCTCCAGAAGCTGAACGACATCAACGCCGACGCCGGCGGTCCGTTCGTCAAGGACAAGCTGTGGTGGTTCGGATCGATCCGCAACTACTCGACGGTCGAGGCGACGGGCAACTACACCACCATCAACCCCGACGGGAGCCTCACGAACCCGTTCGACTCGAATCTGCGCAATTACACGACGAGCGGCAAGTACCAGGTCAGCAAGAACAACCAGCTGTCGCTCTTCTGGACCTACAACCGGAAGTTCCAGCCGCACCGCAACGCCGGCATCGCGCAGCCGCTGCCGCAGGGCACGCTTCATCAGGAGTCGCCGAAGAACCTGATCAACGCGAACTGGACGTCGGTGATGGGCCAGAACACGTTCCTGGAAGTGTCGTCGACCTACTTCCACATGCACTGGCCGAGCGACTGGGCCGACGAGTTCTACGCCCTGCCCGGCAGCCAGCAGCACCCGTCGACGTACAACATCACCACGAGCGTCTATATCGACGGTCCGGAGCCGACGGGCCAGCGCTTCCGCGACGCGTATCGGCACCAGACCAACATCGGGCTCACGAAGTACATCGACGGCTGGCTCGGCGCGAGCCACCAGCTGAAGACCGGCTTCGAGAATTGGTGGACGCCGACCGGCACCGATACATTCAACGTCTTCCAGGACGTCCGCCTCCGTTACACGGGATCGGCATCGACGTGCAACACGACGGTCCGAACGGGTTGCGCGCCGTCGGAGGTCTACCTGTTCAACACGCCGCTGACGCAGCAGACGAAGATGCGGAACTTCGCCGCATTCGTCCAGGACCGCGCCAGCTTCGATCGCATCACGCTGAACCTCGGCCTGCGCTGGTCGTACTTCGACGGCACGATTCCCCCGCAGAGCAACGGCGGCGCCGAATGGGGCGCCTTGTGCAACAACTGCAACCAGGCCTTCCAGGAGGCCAAGACGCCCTATAGCTGGAATACGCTGGCACCGCGCACCGGCGTCGTGATCAAGCTGACCGAAGACGGCAAGAATGTGGTGAAGGCCAGCTACAGCCGCTACTTTGAGTCGATGTACACCACCGAGTTCAGCGCCATTAACGGCAATGCGATCGTCGGCACGGGCACAAGTGGCGGCGGTGTCGCCACTTACGCATGGGGCGGCGCGTTTGCTGGGGGGTTGCCCGTTCTCCTGAATCCAGACGGCTCAGTGCCTGCCCCAGGCACACTCCCGCGGGCGAAGAGCCAGTTCGTCGCTCGTGATAACAGGATCGATCCGAACCTAAAGGATCCGAGGGACGACGAGATCATGTTCGCGTTCCAGCGCGAGCTGGCGCCGGACTGGTCGATGAACGTCGACTGGATCCAGCGGTGGTTCAACGACGCCACGGTCGACCAGAACTGCTACGGACTGCCGTGCAACACGACGGCGACGACGGCATATCTACAGAATCGCACGGCGACCGACTTCGCG
>DATFXS010000254.1:0-2522 GCA_035315605.1 Polyangia bacterium | reverse complement strand
TGATCGGCGGCCTACGCCGTCGACGGGCGCAGCGGGATGCGGTCTTCGTAGAACTTGCGGCGCTCGGCGGTCTCCGTCAGCCAGGCGATCGTCGCGCGCATCCCGTCCTCGAATGACCACCGGGGCGAAAAGCCGAGGCGCTCGCGCAGGGCGGTGTTGTCGGCGAGCCAGGCGGTGGTGTCCCACGATCGGGCGGCCATCGTCCCCCACGACGGCTTGCCGCTGATCGGCAGCAGGCGCCCCAGCGTCTCGACCGCGTCGCGGATGGTCGTCTGCCGACCGGTGCCGACGTTGTAGACGGCGCCGCGCGCCTGGCCGGCGGTCGCGGCCGCGCGCACGCACGCCTCCTCGACGTCGTCGACATAGATGAAGTCGCGCGCCGTGTCCGGCGCCACGAGCGGCGGCAGCGTGCCGGCGAGGCCGTGCCGGATCAGTGTCGGGATCAGCCGGGTCGGCTCCTCGAACGGGCCATACACGGAGTAGAGCCGCAGCGTCACGACGTGCATGTCGTGCGCGCGCGCGATCATCCGGGCGTAGTGCGTGGCAGCCGCCTTGGTCACCGCGTAGGTGCTGTTCGGTTCAAGCGGCTCGTCTTCTTTCGGAGCGTGGTCCTTGAACCCGTACTCCGACGACGATCCGGTCTGCACGAACGCCTCCGCCCCCGCGGCGCGCGCCGCGTCCAGCAGGTGAATCGCGCCGAGCACGTTCGTCCGCACCATCTCGTCGGCGTCGGTCTGCTGCGAGTACGCGCCGTGGGCCATCAGGTTGAACACCCATTCGGGCCTGATCGCGCCGACGGTCCGGGCCAGCGCGGCGCGATCGTGAACGTCGACCACGTGGAGGCGAACCTCCCGTTCGATGTCGGCGATGCGCCACTTCTGGTGCGCCGGTCGGACGAGCAGGTGCACCTCGTGCCCGTCGCGCAGCAGCCGCCGCGCCAGGCAAGCACCGACGAACCCGGTGGCGCCCGTGACGGCTGCGCGCTTCATCGCATCGCCCGCCTAGATGAAGTTCGTGTAGCCGAAGATGTCCTGGTACTGCCAGGTCCGCAGCCGGATCTCCTCGATCTGCGCCTTGTTCAGCTCGGCGGCGGTCGCCTTGTTCGCCTCCGGCGTGGCGGTGCGGATCGTCCCCCACGGGTAGACCTGATCGAGCTTCGTCCCGTTCCAGGAGGGGGCGCGCAGCGATTCAGCCGGATCGAGACCGAGCTTCCCCAGCACCTTCGAAAGCGTTCCGTGGCTGTCCGCCATCACGTCCTCGGCGCGCACGATGTGCACGCGATCGGGGAACTTCTTCTGCGCCAGCAGCGCGTAGTGCTGGTTGAGGGTCCACCCGAGCATGTAGCTCTCCAGCGACATCGGCACCGGCCGCTTCGACGTGTCGGCGAAGGCCGACCACGGATTGCGAACCACGTGCAGGACGTGCGCGTTCGGCATGTCGCGCAGGATCCGCTCGGCGTCGACGGTGATGATCGGGCTGTACCCGACCCACACCTTCTCGCTGCCGGTCCGCTTGTAATCCTTCCAGGCCTCGAACGTGGCCCGGAAGAACGCCTCGACGTTGTTCGCGGTCGATCGCCCGAGCCTGGCGGCGTGCTTGCCGTAAAGCTCGCAGCGCTCGTCGTCGTTCATCTCGAACGGGTGGTTGCGGAACTTGCTGACGTTGGGCGTGCGCGATCGGACCTTGCCCTCCTCGTCGATGATCGCCTTGTAGTCCTCGTACGGCGTCGCCTGCAGCTGGAAGACAGGCCAGCGATACTTGAGCGGAAACAGGCTCGCCAGCATGTCGTTGACGTGGCGGGTGCCGATCTGCGACTCGAACGGATAGACGTAGAGCTGCGGGTGCCCGTCCAGGAAGCGATGGGTGGTGTTGCCACCGTTTTCGTACATCGCGCCGATCATCAGCAGCCGAAAATCTGAGCTCATGGACGGGATCTCTTCCGCACCGGTTCGGGGTCGTAGGCGTAGAAGACGGTCTTCTCACGTTCCTGGGAGTTACGGAAGGGGACGAAGAGAAACCCGCCGCTCGCTCCGGCGTCGATCCAGTCGACGGCGAAGATCTGGTTCCCCGACGGCCACTCGACGCTGGCCAGCGACTTTCCCGTCCGCACGTCGATCGCGTGCACGCCGCACACCGCGTCGGCCGGTTTCAGGCCCGGGGCGTAACGCGCGTACTTCGGGATCAGGCGTGACGTGCCGACGAACGCGACGTCGCCGGCGAAGCAGAGGCCGCGGGTCCACCCGGGCAGGCGCGCCACCATCCGCAGCCGCCCCCGCTGGACGTAGCCCAGCTCGCCGTAGCCGCTGTTGTCCACCCAGACCCGCCCGCGGTGCAGGCGCACCGAATGCGGCCGCGTCAGCCCGGCGCAGATCGGCTCGCGCGTCCGGCCGCTGAAGATGACGCCCCGGCCGTCGACGGGGAAGTCGAGGTGGCCCGGGCGCCGGCGCTCCGGCGCGGGAACGGACGCGCTGAAGAAGCTCTCCTTCACGGTCGGCCCCGCGCCGATCGAATTGAGCTGGAGG
>DATFXS010000253.1:0-2568 GCA_035315605.1 Polyangia bacterium | reverse complement strand
GAACCCGGAGGTCTTCACCGCCGTGGCCGACGTGGTGGCCGAGCAGCTCGCCGCCCGCTTGCGCGAAGATCACGGGTTGCGCGAGACGTTGCTGGCGCGCATGCCCCGCTGATTCGCAGCGAGGGTGCCGCCGCGTTCAGCGCGCCGTCGTGCTGAAGGCGTCGTACGCCGCGCGCGCGAACCGCGCGATCGTCTTTTCGCGCGTCTCGATGTCAGCGGTCGACGCGTGGACGAACACCGCCACCGCGACGCGATGTCCGTTCGGGAGAGTCATCAGCCCGACGTCGTTGGTGGCGTCGGTCTTTCCGTCTCGCGTCGCCGACATTCCGGTCTTGTGGGCGACCGGCGTCCCCGGTGGCAGGCCGCCCTTGATCCGCTGCGGTCCGGTGGTCACCCGCAGGAGAACATCCTCCAGCAGCGCGGCGCTCGGGCCCGACAGCCCCACCTGGCGCCGCGCGATCTTCGCGAGCAGCGCCACGATGGCGGCGGGCGTGGCGGTGTTGTCGACCTTTCCGGTTTGCAGGTCGAGCTCGGTGTAGCGGATCGTGATCGGCTCGATGCCGAGGGCGCGCACGCGGGCGTCGACCGCGCGCGGACCGCCCAGCAGCGACAGCAGCTTGTCGGTGGCGATGTTGTCGCTGTTGATTATCATCGCCTCCAGCAGCTCGCGGATCGTCTTCCTGGCCGGCACCGCCATCATCCCGGCCGGGCCGCCGCGGGCGTCCGCCGGCCCGAGCGCGACGACGTGGGCGAGATCCAGTTTTCCATCGTCGACCTGGCGCAGCACCTCGATGGCGATCGGCAGCTTGAAGACGCTCTGCATCGGGAAGGTGTCGTGCTCGTGCCATCCGAGCGACCGGCCCGACGCCAGGTCCAGCGCCGCGAACCCGACGATCCCCTTCGCCGGAGCCGCCAACTCTTCGAACGCGGTCGGCGACGGTGCCGCGAGCGCCGCCAGCAGAACGATCAGAAGCATCATCGCGTCCGACGCTACCGCGGTCCCGTTCGCGCGCGCAAACCGTGCGCGGCACGCAAACCGTTCACCGCACCGTCGGAGGCGGCGGAAAAACTTGCGTACAACCAGCGTTGATTGTCGCGCGTCGATCCGTGCGCAAACCACGAATCATGCGAAGCACCACCGCTCTCCTCGCCACCGCGAGCGCCGCCGCCCTTGCCGGGGTTGCGTGCGCTCCCAACAACTCCGGCAACACCGACCTGCAGTGCAGCGCGATCGCCGCCGCACCGGCCGCGCGGCCGGCGCAGTGGACGGGAACAGTCTTCACGATCGTGATGGAGAATCACGATCGCGGTCAGATCATCGGCAGCCCGAGCGCGCCGTACATCAACGGGCTGTTGCAGCAGGGCGCCGAGGCGGCCGGCTACCACGACGCGTACGTCCATCCGAGCGAGCCGAACTACATCTGGATGGTGGCCGGCGAGAACTTCGGCATCCTGAACGACGACGACCCCAATTCATCCAACACCATCAGCTCGACCTCGCACCTCGCCGATCAGATCGAATCGGGCGGCCTGACCTGGAAGGCCTACCAGGAGAGCATGGGGGCCGCGTGCGGGCTGTCGTCGCACGGGGAGTACGCCGTCAAGCACAACCCGTTCGCGTACTTCAGCGACATCAATGGATGGAACGGAAGGTCGTTCCAGCCGACCGCGCGTTGCACGGAACACGTCGTCGACTACAGCCAGCTCGACGCCGATCTCGCCGCCGCGACCGTGCCCGACTACGTCTTCATCACGCCCAACCTGGTGAACGACATGCACGACGGATCGATCGCGCAGGGCGACGCCTGGCTGGCCGCCCAGGTTCCCAAGATCCTCGGCTCGGATCGTTTCAAGCAGGGCGGCGTGCTGTTCCTGCTATGGGACGAGGGGTCCAGCCAGGGCGACGATCCGCCGTTCATCGCCGTCTCTCCGAACGCGAAGGCTGGATTCGTGTCGCAGACCGACTACGACACCAGCGCGTTCCTGAAGACGACGCAGGCGATTCTCGGCGTGGCGCCGCTGCCGTGCGACCCGCAGCCCGCCGCGGTTCCGGTCATGTCGGATCTGTTCAGCGTTCCCGTCGGGCCGTGACGCCCGCCGTTCAGGGGAAGAGCATCAGACGCTCGTGGTTCAGCCGACCGTCGGCGGGCGGCGGCGAACCCGGCACCTGACAGACGTCGGTGACGAGGTCAGCGGGCGGCGTCGTCTGGTGGTTCGGGTTGCTCGCGCAGACGAGGCCCGCGTTGCAGGTTCCCAGGAACGGATCGCCGGCCGGGTACGGCGGACAGCAGACCTGATCGTTGCCGCCGCAGGGCACGCAGGCGACGAACAGGAAATCCAGGTTGACGCAGACGTTCGGCGCCGCGCACGGCCCGCCCACGCAGTCGACGGTGGGCCAGCTCTGCGGCGCGATCGCGACGCTGCCGGTGCCGGCGGTCCCCGAGCCGCTCGCGCCCATCGCGCCTCCTGATCCTGTGGCCGCCGGCGCGCTGCCGGCTCCCGTCACGCCCGCCGCGCCAAGGATGCCCGCCCCCGTGGCGCCCGCGGTGCCCGTCGTGCCGCTCTGGC
>DATFXS010000252.1:0-4017 GCA_035315605.1 Polyangia bacterium | reverse complement strand
CGGATCCTTCGCGCGGCCCGCCGAACGCGCAGCCGCAGCCGCCGCCGCTCTTCGGCGCCATCACGCACAGATTCGACAGGCAGCTGAGGCCCGCGTTGCACGTGCCGTTGCCGTAGCAGGCGCCGCCCTCGGTGCCGGCGGGCTTGCCGCCCGCGCCGCCCGCGCCGGTCGATCCGCTCGCGCCGCCGCTGCTGCCGCCCGCACCGCCCGTCGCTCCCCCGGTCGCGCCGCCCGCACCGCCGGTCGCTCCGCCCGTCGCGCCGCCGGCGCCTCCGCCGGAGCCACCCGTCGCGGACCCGCC
This sequence comes from Polyangia bacterium, assembly GCA_035315605.1. Taxonomy (GTDB): domain Bacteria; phylum Myxococcota_A; class Polyangia; order Fen-1088; family Fen-1088; genus JADGRB01. Next base: position 3,716 of record DATFXS010000252.1, on the reverse strand, counting down.
CCCGCCGGTCGTGCCCGCAACACCGCCGGTTCCTCCGCCGGTGCCACCGGTGCCGCTCGCGCCACCGGTGCCGGCCGTCCCCGCCGTGCCGCCCGCACCGCCGGTGCCTGTCGCCACACACTCGCCGTAGCTCGAGTCGCGCGCCGTCGTGTCACAGCGGGGCGTCGCGCCCGAGCACCCGACCTGCCCAGATGCGCCCTGGCCGTTGTCGGCGCACGCGCAGGACCGGCATCCCGTCGGCGTGCCGGAGCCCGTGCAGATCGCGGGCAGCGGACTGCGGCTGACGACGCAGCTCGCGAGGGCGTTGCTCCATTGTTTCTGCACCGTCCAGGTCGCGCCTCCGACCGTGATCGTCCCCTGCTGCGCGTTGCAGATGCCGGCAATTTCACCGCAGGTGGCGCTGTCAGCGTACCAGCCGAGAGGACGCGCGACCGACGACGTGGTCGTGCTTATGGAAGGGTCCGTTATCGCGCTGAACAGCGCCGCGCTCGCGACTGACGTCTGATTGTTGAACGGCGTCGTGTCGTTGCCGCAGCCTCCGACGCAACCGCCCATCGTCACGTCCGGGTTGACCGTGTAGACGATCGTCTTGCCGTTGATGGTGCCGCTGCCGTGGTAGTAGCAGAACTGCACGCAGCTGGAGTTGCCGCTGTAAGTGATCGTCACGTTGCTCGCGAAGTGGAGCGCGTAGATCGTGTCGTTCTGCCCGTCGCAGCCCGTCGTCGGCCCCGGCAGGGTGCCGGCTGCGATCTGGGCCCCTATCTCGGCCTGGATCTGGGCGTCCGTCAGCGTGCAATTCGCCGTTCCGCCGCACTGGACCGGCGCGATCGTGTACGTACCGACCACGCTGCCGCGCGAGATGCCCTGATTGCTGCCGGCCGATCCGTCCTGGCCGTTCAAGCCGACGGTGTTGTACTCGGAGAGCCAGTCGATGTACGGGCTGTTCACGATCGCCGTGTAGAAGCCGCCGATGTTCGTCCTCGTCTGCGCCGCCAGGCTGCCGCCCCAGAACACCACGACCACCTTCGGATTCGAGATGACGGGGCCACCGTAGTACTTGAGCGTGCAGGCCGCCCCGCGCGCCTCCCGCGCTGCGGACGAGACGAGACATGCCGCGAGCAACAGGGTGCAGATCGACTTCATGACAGGGACCTCCGTCCCGAGAGTATCATTTCTGGATCGACGTGACCGGCGGACCGCGGAAGACGCGGCGGACGCCGATCCACCAGGCGGCGAGCAGGAGCGCGGTGGTCGCGGCGACGACGGTCAGCGCCTTCTCGTTCGGCGGCTGCACGCCGATCCAGACGAGCAGCACGGCGCCCGCGACCGAGATCACCGCCAGCGTCCGGTACAGCGGACCGCCCAGGTTGAAAGGGCCGAACGTCGTCCAGGTGCGGCCGAACGCGCGCAGCCCGACCAGCGTCGGCATCACGTAAGACAGATAAAGGAAAATCACCGTCGCGGTCGTCAGCGTGTTGTACGCGGGCGAGTACAGCGTCGACGCCAGCGCCAGCGCCGCCGTCGTCCAGATCGCGGGGACCGGCGTGCTCCAGCGCGGCGACACCAGCTTCAGGAATCGCGACAACGGCAGCCCGCCGTCGCGCGCGAACGCGTACATCATCCGCGACGTCGAGGTCATGCACGCAAGCCCACACAGATAGTTCCCGAGCACGATCCCGATCCAGAGCGCCCGCCCGCCCGCGCCCGGCAGCACGTGATCCATCAGCCACGCGAACACGTTGTCGCCCTGGCGCGCGGCGGCGGCCACGTCGGGCATCGCCAGCACGAACGACGCCACCATCACCCATCCGACGAGGCCGGACAGGTAAACGGAGCGGAGCATCCCCTTCGGAACGTTGTGGGACGCCCGCACGGTCTCTTCCGACGTGTGCGCCGACGCGTCGAACCCCGTGATCGTGTAGATCGGCCAGATCAGCGCCAGCAGGGTCATCGTCGCGAGACCGCGCGGCGCGGGCCAGACGCGGCCGCCCGCCGCGCCGCCGTAGTCGGAGAAAGCGAACAGGCGGGTGAAGTCGAAGCGGGGCGCGCCGTGCATCATGGCGACGGTCAGCACCAGCGCGACCGCGAAGATCAGCCAGCCGGAAAAATCGGTCAGCCGCGTGGTCAGGCGAATCCCGAAGTGGTTCAGCAGCGCGTGAGACAGCGAGATCAGCGCGACGCCGGCGATCTGGTGACCTGCATCCAGCCAGCGCGCCGGATCGATCCCGAACAGCGGCCCGACGAAGGGGACGAACACCTTGTAGCAGCCGACGTTGACGGCGGCGGTAACGAACACCAGGCCCGCCAGGTTGAACCACGCGGTCGCCCAGCCCCACCCCTTGCCGCCCAGGATCGCGCTCCAGTGGTAAAGGCCGCCCGCCGTCGGAAAAGCGGACGCGATCTGCGCCATGCAGAGCGCGACGATCAGCGAGAACGCCACGCCGACGGGCCAGACGATCCCGGCCGCCGCGCCCCCCACGGCGCTGACCCCGTATTGCAGCGACGTGATGCCGCCCGCGAGGATGCAGATCGTCGAAAACGAGATCGCGAAGTTCGAGAACCCGCTCATCCGACGGCGCAGCTCCTGCGCATAGCCGAGCCGGCGCAGCTGTTCGGCGTCGTCGGCGGTCTGTCGATCGGCGTTCGGATCCATCGCCGTCATCCGTCAGCCCGCGAGCGCCGCGCCGACGGCCGCGATGGCGCGATCGATCCCGTCCGCGTCGACGTCCAGGTGCGTGACCGCGCGCAGCCGGGTCGGCGCGATGGCGTGCAGGCGGACGCCCGCGGCCTCCGTCAGGCGCGCCAGCTCGGCCGACGGCAGGCCCACCACCTCGAAGATCACGATGTTGGTCTCGACCGTGGCGGGGTCGAGGCGCACGCCCGCGATGCCTGCCAGGCCGGCGGCGAGGCGCCGCGCGTTCGCGTGATCATCCGCGAGCCGGGCGCGGTGGTGCTCGAGCGCATAGAGCGCGGCCGCGCACAGGATGCCGACCTGTCGCATCCCGCCGCCGAGCATCTTGCGGAAGCGCCGCGCGCGCACGAGGTCGTCGAACCGGCCGGCGATCACCGAGCCGACCGGCGCGCCCAGACCCTTCGAGAAACAGGCAGAGACGGTGTCGAACGGCGCGGCCAGCTCGCGTTCGGCGATCCCCGACGCGACCGCGGCGTTCCAGATGCGCGCGCCGTCCAGGTGCAGGGCGAGACCGCGCGCCCGCGCGCGCGCCGCCACCGCGTCGACCTGGGCGCGCGGCCAGACGCGGCCGCCGCCGCGGTTGTGCGTGTTCTCGACGGCGCAGAGCCGCGTCCGCGGCAGGTTGCGATCGTCGGGCAGCGCCGCCGCGTCGACGTCGTCGGCGGTGAAGGTTCCGTCGGCGCCGCCCACCTCGGCGAACTGCACCCCCGCCCAGGCGGCGCCCGCGCCCGATTCGTAGAGGCGCGTGTGCGCGCCGCGCCCGACGATCACCTCGTCGCCGGGACGGCAGTGCAACAGCAGCGCGATCTGATTCGCCATGGTTCCGCTGGGGACGAACAGCGACGCCTCCTTGCCCAGCAGCTCGGCGGACCTCGCCTCCAGCGCCGCCGCCGTCGGATCGTCGCCCCACACGTCGTCGCCCACGTCGGCGCCCGCCATCGCGGCGCGCATCGCGGGCGTCGGCTTCGTGAACGTGTCCGACCGGAGATCGACGACCGTCGCAGCGCTCACGCGGTCCTCGTTA
>DATFXS010000251.1:0-5420 GCA_035315605.1 Polyangia bacterium | reverse complement strand
TGTTCTCGGTGCCCGGGTCGTGGCCCGACGGCGATTACGTCGCGTACCTCGAGATCAACACCGAAGGCGATTACAACTCGACGTACAACGACAGCACCTATCCGACGCCGTGCGCGCCCTGGGACTCGTGTCCGCGCGGGGACGTCTGGGATTACTGGGCGGTCAATTACGGGTATCCGTACCGCGGCCAGCCGTCGGTGGTGTTCGCGGTTCCGTTCACGCTCGGGCAGGCGGGGAACTTTTCGGCGCTCATGCCGGTCGGCTTCGGGTCCATCGACGGGACGGATGCCAACCCGGGCGCGATGCACAAGATGGATCCGACCATCAGCGACGATGCGCAGGGCGCGCCGGGCAGCGGCGCGGATCGTCTGCAGATCGGCACCACGCAGACGTCGCGGCTGGAGGTCGAGGTGCGCCCCTGTCTCAGCGGCGGGCTGCCCGGTGCGGGCGCGCCGACCGACGTGACGGCCGCGCCGGTGATGGATCCGGCGCATTCGCACCAGTGGGCGCATCTGCACTTCCTGGTCCCCGACAACCAGTCCGGGATCGCGCGCTACGAGGTGCGGACCAGCACCGACCCGAATCCGATCGTCGTCGGCGACGACACGTCGTTCATTCACGGTATCCCCGCCCAGGCCGCGTCGACGAAGACCGAGGCGCTGGTGATCCCGACCGACGGCGCGCCGGGCACGCCCGTCGACGTCGACTTCGGCGGGCTGAGCCCACTGACCCACTACTACGTGGGCGTCCGCGCCATCGACGGGTGCAACCGCGCCGGCCCGCACGCCGTCGCCGAGCTGACCACGACGAAGATCAACTTCGTGAAGCTGCCGCCGGTCTCGCTCACCAAGGCCCAGTGCTTCATCGCGACGGCGGCGTGGGGCTCGGGGATGGAGCCGACGGTGGTGGCGATGCGCCGCGCGCGTGATCAGCTGCTCGCCGAGGTGCCGCTGTTCTCGGTCGCCGCCGATCTGTACGGGCGCTCGGGCCCGGCCGCCGCCGGCGTCCTGCGGCGCAGCGACACGGCGCGCCTGCTCGCGCGGCAGATGCTCGGGCCGCTCGCGACCACGGCCGAAGCGCTGACGCCGGCCAAGAAGAGGTAGCCGCGCCGCCCTTCAGGGCGCGACGGGCCGGAACCAGTCGCACCGGCCTGCGACGCAGCCGCAGTAGGTGACAGGCTTCTCCTCGATGTCGCCGCGCTCCTCGCACGACATCGGGCCGAGCGGCTGGTCCCAGCGCAGACATTTCTCGCCGCACGCGCCGACCAGGCATTCGCCGTCGTGGACGCAGGCGAGGCCCGGCGTCACCTCGTTTGGCGCGGCGAGGCGGGCGCGTCCAGCCACGCAGCCGGTCTGAGCACGTGGCGGGGCATCCGGCCGGTCCCAATCTCTCGACGAGACAGGGCCACACGCCGGATCGGTTGCCTCGCAGCGGGGGCCGACGATGCCGTCGACCGAAACATCGATGCCGACCCGCACGCTTTCGATCCCCTCGTGACGCAGCCCCTCATCGACCGCCTGCACGATCCGGCTCAGCGGCAGACGGCAGACCTCCTGCACCCAGAACTTCAGGCAGAAGACCTGGGTCTCCTTCGCGACCCTGGGCGAGCAGCAACCTCCGAGCCCGTTCGGAATTCCCAGTCCCCGGATGGTCGCCTGGAGCGCCTTCAGTTCGGGCTCGGAGATGGCCCGCGTCCCCTCGTGGACGAAGTAGGCCGAGCGGCGGGCGCGGTCGGCGGCGTCGCGGAACCATCCTGGACCGTCGGTGCAGAGCGCCGCCGACCACCCCGCGACGCCGGACTGGGGCCGCGCCGGATCGAGGACCCAGGGCGGCGCCAGGCAGGCATCGCGGCGGGGCGCCGGCTGGACGGCGGGGGACGGGACCGCCGCGCACGGTATCGGGGCGCGGCAGGAGGCCGCGGCGATAGTCAGCACAGCCAGGCCGGCGCGAATGGGCACGGTTCAGATGATACGCTCGTGACCTACGAGCGAGCGCAGGGTGGCTTTGCCAGCCCGGAGCGAGCGGGGGCGCGGGGGGGCACCGAGCGAACGGAGTGAGCGAATGCTCCCCGATTCGATTGACAAGGGGCCTTCGACCCCTATAATCCCGCCTTCTTGCGCCCGGCGTCTATCTGGCCCGGCGCGTGGATACGCGAAAAGACGAGGTTTTCCGACAGCGATGCCAACGATCAACCAGCTCGTAAAATTCGGCCGCCAGGCACAGCGACGCAAGACTGCGTCGCCGGCGCTGATGGCCTGTCCGCAACGACGCGGCGTCTGCGTGCGCGTCTACACGACCACGCCCAAGAAGCCGAACTCGGCGCTGCGCAAGGTGGCGCGCGTGCGGCTGACGAACCAGATGGAAGTGACGACGTACATCCCGGGTGAAGGACACAACCTGCAGGAGCACTCGGTCGTCATGATCCGCGGCGGCCGCGTGAAGGATCTCCCCGGCGTTCGCTATCACATCATCCGCGGAACGCTCGACACGTCGGGCGTCGCCAACCGCCGTCAGGGCCGTTCGAAGTACGGCGCCAAGAGGCCAAAGTAAATGCCTCGCAAAGGTGAAGTTCCCAAGCGCAAGCCGCTGCCCGATCCGAAGTTCACGGATCAGCCGGTCGACACGCGCCGCCGCGTGACGAAGTTCGTCAACACCGTCATGCACTCGGGCAAGAAGGCGATCGCGGAGCGCATCGTCTACCGCGCCTTCGACATCATCGCCGAGAAGGCCAAGGACGATCCGGTGAAGGTCTGGGATCGCGCGCTCGGCAACGTGCAGCCGAAGGTCGAGGTCAAGTCCCGCCGGGTCGGCGGCGCGACCTACCAGGTTCCCGTCGACGTCCGTCCGGATCGGGCGATCGCGCTCGGGATGCGATGGATCATCTCCGCCGCGCGCGAGCGCTCCGACGGCCGCACCATGCAGGAGAAGCTGGCGGGCGAGCTGCTGGACGCGTCGTCCAACAAGGGCAACGCGGTCAAGAAGCGCGAAGATACGCACAAGATGGCGGACGCCAACAAGGCGTTCGCCCACTATCGCTGGTAGCAGAGGTTTCGCTTAAAGAAGACTTTCTTACTTCAACCCCAAGAACATCGTCGACGGACCTGACGGTTTCGTGGCGCCGGAATGAGCCGGCGAACCGAAATCGGCTGAGCGTCGGAAAGGCAAGTTCGGCAGTCGTGGCTCGTTCATTCCCCATAGCGCAGATCCGCAACATCGGGATCATGGCGCACATCGACGCGGGAAAGACCACGACCACCGAACGCGTCCTGTTCTACACGGGCGTCTCCCGCAAGATGGGCGAGGTGCACGAGGGCACCGCCCAGATGGACTGGATGGAGCAGGAGCAGGAGCGCGGCATCACCATCACCGCCGCGTCCACGACCTGCTTCTGGCGCGACCACCGGATCAACATCATCGACACGCCGGGGCACGTCGACTTCACGATCGAGGTCGAGCGCAGCCTGCGCGTGCTGGACGGCGCGGTCGCGCTGTTCTGCGCGGTGGGCGGCGTCGAACCGCAGTCGGAGACGGTCTGGCGGCAGGCCGACCGTTACCGCGTGCCGCGCATCGCCTTCATCAACAAGTGCGATCGCGTCGGCGCCGATCCCGACCGCTCCGTGCAGGAGATTCGCGAGCGGCTGCGCGCCAACCCGATCGTCATCCAGATCCCGAACGGGCTGGAGGACGCCTTCACGGGCGTCGTCGATCTGATCGAGATGAAGATGGTCGCCTGGGAAGGCGACACGCTGGGGGCGACGCCGATCGTCTCCGACATCCCGGCCGAGCTGGCCGACGCGGCCGACGCCGCGCGCGCGTCGATGATCGAGGCGATCGCGGAGGCCGACGACGAGGCGATGCGCGCCTACCTGGAAGAGCGCGCGGACCGTCTGACGGACGGCGCGTTCCTGCGGGCGGCCCTGCGGCGCGCGACGATCGCGGGCCGGGCTGTGCCGGTGCTGCTGGGCGCGGCGTTCAAGAACAAGGGCGTGCAGCCGCTGCTGGACGCGATCGTCGACTTCCTGCCGTCGCCGACCGACGTGCCCGCGGTCCACGGCAAGGACGCGGCGGGGCGGCCGACCCTGCGCAAGGCGGACGACGCCGAGCCGTTCTCGGCGCTGGCGTTCAAGATCATGAACGACGCGAACGATCCGTTCGTCGGATCGCTGACCTACTTCCGCGTCTACTCGGGCAAGGTCGCGTCGGGCGCCACCGTCTACAACGCGGTGAAGGGCAAGCGCGAAAAGATCGGGCGCCTCCTGCGCATGCACGCCAACAAGCGCGAGGACATCAAGGAGGTCACCTGCGGCAACATCGCGGCGGCGGCCGGCCTGCGCGTGACGACGACGGGCGACACGCTGTGCGACGAGGCGGCGCCGGTCGTGCTGGAGGTGATGGATTTTCCCGCCCCGGTCATCTCGATCGCCATCGAGCCGACCACCCAGGCCAACCAGGAGAAGCTGGGGATGGCGCTGGCCAAGCTGGCCATCGAGGATCCGTCGTTCAGCGTCAAGACCGACCCGGAGACCGGCCAGACCATCATCTCCGGGATGGGTGAGCTGCACCTGGAGATCATCGTCGACAGGCTGGTCCGCGAGTTCAAGATCGAGGCGTCGGTGGGGCGGCCGCAGGTCGCCTACCGCGAGACGATCGGCCGCGAGGCCGACGGCGAGGGGAAGTACATCCGTCAGACGGGCGGGCGCGGCGCCTACGGGCACGTGTCGCTGCACGTCGCGCCGGCGGAGGGCAAGGGGATCGTCTTCGAGGACGCCACGGTGGGCGGTTCGGTGCCGCCCGAGTTCGTGCCCGCGGTCGAGCGCGGCGTGCGGGAGACGCTGTCGCGCGGCGTGATGGCCGGCTACCCGATGATCGACGTCGCCGTGAAGCTGACCGGCGGCAGCTACCACGAGATCGATTCGAGCGAGAAGGCCTTCCAGATCGCCGGTTCGATGGGCGCCCAGGCGGCTGCCCGCGAGGCCGGGCCGGTGCTGCTCGAGCCGCTGATGCAGGTCGAGGTGCTGACGCCCGACGAATTCATGGGCGAGGTGACCGGCAACCTGTCGGCGCGGCGCGGGCGGGTCTCGGGGATGGAGGCGCGCGGCTCGGCCCAGGCGATCACGGCCGAGGTGCCGCTGGCCAGCATGTTCGGTTATTCGACAGATGTGCGGTCGATGACCCAGGGACGCGCTACATACACGATGCAATTTTCGCGGTATGCACCTGTCCCGACGCACGTGACGGAATCGATCGTCGAGCGTATGCGGGGCGCGTACTGACAGGCTGAAGAAGAGGACGAGGCAAGAGAGAGGAAACGGACATGGCCAAAGAAAAATTCGTACGGAACAAGCCGCACCTGAACATCGGGACGATCGGGCACGTCGACCACGGGAAGACGACGCTGACGGCGGCGATCACGAAGGTGC
>DATFXS010000250.1:0-2195 GCA_035315605.1 Polyangia bacterium | reverse complement strand
GTTGCTCTGGGACGCGACGCCGTCGGTGCGCTTCGGCCTCTCGGGCGTCTACACGAAGGTGTGGTACCTGCCGCAGGGAGGACCGAGCGGTCCGATCGACGCGCCCCACAACATCCGCGGCATCGGCGAGGCGCTGTACATTTTCTAGTCGGTCGCGCAGGGCGCTCGTTCAGAGCGCCAGGTTCACCTGGGCGGTCACGATCTGCAGCCGACCCGCGTTGGCCGGCAGCGACACGTCGCCCAGCGCCGCGGTCCCCGGCGATTTTTGATCGCTGAGACCGTACCGCAGCTTCACGATCAGCGCGGGCGCGCTGACGTACCAGGTGATCTGTGCTTCGCCGGCCAGGAAGCGATCGCCGGCGAGCGAGGTGCTGGGATCCGCCCAGCTGACCCGGACGGCGGCGTCGAGCCGGCGCGCCCAGAGCAGCACGCCCGCCTGGCCCCACGCCCCGAAGGATGTGTAGGCGACGCCGCCCTCGGGAGTCGTGCGCCGGCCATAAGCCTCGGCTGTCAGCATCACGCAGCGGCTCTGCAGGACGGCGTCGGCGCCCGCGGCCGTCTCGCGCGTCGTCACCCCCGACGGCATCACCTCGAACTTGAAGCTGCTCGGGTTGAAGTTCTCGGTCGCGTCCTGGACGTTGCCGGTGTAGCCCTGCAGGGCGAACGACGGACGCAGCGGCGCCGGCTCCTCGCCGAGCACGTAGGCGAACTCCGCCGCGCCCGGTTTGCCCAGCGGGTTGAAGGCGACGCGGGCCTCGACGACGTAGTTGCCCGCGATCGTCGTGAACTGGCGCAACGGTGAACCCGCGTAGACGCCGGCCTGGTACTCGATGCGCTCGGATCCGAGATCTCCGAACGCGGTCACCCCCTTGTCGCGTCCGGTCCAGAAGTATTCGGCGACCGCGTCGGTGTCCGGGAAGAGGATGTACGTGAAGCCGAAGTTCTCGTGGCGCGAGAACGGCGTGTTCTGCTGGCCGATCCTCGCGCCCAAGCCGGCCAGCGGGCGGATCTCCAGGTAGCTATAAAGAAGATAAGGCGGATTCTGGGCCAGCTCCGCCTCGGTCAGGAAGCGGATCCAGGGCCTCAGCAGGTTGCCCCTGAGAAACGGCCGGACGGCGTAGATCGTGTCGCGGTTCTGCGAGTGCCCGTCGAGAAAGCGCGGCTCGAACTTGTACGCGGCGTTCAGTCCCGGGCGCAGCTTGTAGGCGCCGTCCGGCGAGGCGATGGTGAAGCCTTCGCCGGGCACGAAGGCGGCCGTGGCGGGAGCGGGCGGGGGCGCCTCGTCGGCGGCGCGCGCCGCGGGGGGCCAGGCCGCCGCCGTGGCGAGCGTCGCGAGCAATCCGGTCCGCAGGCCCACCCCGACGACTTAGGCGCCGTGGGCGCGCACGGCTGTCAGGCCGATCCGGATTCGCGCGCCGGATCAGCTGCGCGGCGGCTCGCGCACGACGAGGACGCTGCGGTCGGCATGGTTGACGACGCGGGACGCGACGGTCCCCAGGACCCGCTCGATTCCGTGGGTGCGGTGGCTGCCCATGACGATCACGTCGACGTCGAGCTGCTTGCCGATGTCGATGATGCGGCGCCAGGGATCGCCCTCGACCACGAGGGGCGCGGCGAACGGGACGTCGGGGGCGGTGTTCATGAGGCGCTGGAATTCGCCGCGGACCGCCCGCTCGAGGTCGCGACCGAGATTGTCGGGCGTCGTGAGCGCGGCGGGCGGGATGTCGGTCGGCTCCGTCAGGACGCGAACCAGAAATACCTGCGCGCCCGTCAGCCGCGCCAGCGCCGTGCCCGCCTCGAACACGGCGGCCGCGCGCGGCGAGTCGTCCAGCGCGATCAGCATCGACGCGTACGGAGGCCGCGACGCGGGCGGGCCGCTCATGGGTGCGCCTGCGCGGCTGCGACCGGCGCCGGCGACTGTTCCGGCGCGGGCGCCCGTTTCGCGATCAGCGTGAACATCGTCGGCACCAGGAACAGTGACAGCACGGTCGACGAGGCCAGGCCGCCGACGACGGCGAGGGCGAGCGGCCGGTTGGCCTCGGTGCCGGCTTCGAGGCCCAGCGCGGTCGGCAGAAGACCGATGATCGTGGCGAGGCTGGTCATCGCGATCGGAATGAACCGGATCCGCGCCGCCGCGACGACGGCGCTGACCGGATCGGCGCCCGCGTTGAAGCGCCGGTTCGCCTCGTCGATCA
>DATFXS010000249.1:0-3824 GCA_035315605.1 Polyangia bacterium | reverse complement strand
ACCGTGCGACATCTACAAGGGCGGCGGCACGCCCTGCGTCGCCGCGCACAGCACCGTGCGCGCGCTGTTCGGCGCGTACAGCGGCAAGCTCTATCAGGTGCGCAACGCGGGCGGCACGACCCGCGACATCAACACCGTCGCCGCCGGCGGCGTCGCGGACGGTCCCGCGCAGGACACGTTCTGCGCGGGCACGACCTGCGTCGTGACGACCATCTACGATCAGACCGGCAAGGGTCTCGATCTGTCGTACCAGGGCTCGGGCAGCCCGGTCGGCGGCCAGGACAAACCCGCCAGCGCGACCGGCGAATCGATCACGGTCGCCGGGAAGAAGGTCTACTCGCTGTACATCGCGCCGAGCAACAGCTACTGGGTCGACGGTTCGGCGAAGGGCATGCCGCTCGGCAGCTCACCCGAGGGGATGTACATGGTGACCAGCGGCAAGCACTTCAACAGCGGGTGCTGCTTCGACTACGGCAACAGCGAGACCGACCGGAAGTACGACGGGCCGGGGACGATGGACGCCCTGAACTTCAGCTCGATCACGGCCTGGGGCACGGGCGCCGGAAACGGTCCGTGGATCCTCGCCGATCTGGAGGCCGGGCTCTTCTCGATGGGCAGCTCGGGCAAGAACAACAACGTCCCGACGATGACCCAGACCTTCGTCACCGCCGTGCTGAAGAACAATGGGACGTCGGAATTTCAGCTCCGGGGCGCCGACGCGACGACCGGCAGCCTGACCACCTTCTACAAGGGCGCCCTCCCGGGCGGATGGAGCCCGATGAAGAAGCAGGGCGCGATCGTCCTCGGCAGCGGCGGCGATTGCTGCGCGACCAACACCAACCTCAGCGACGGCACCTTCTACGAGGGCGCCATCGTCATGGGCTATCCGTCCGACGCGACCGAAAACTCCGTTCAGGCGAACATCGTCGCGGCCGGCTACGGCAAGTAGCGCGAACCGGCTCAGTTGGAAGCGACGACCGGACCGATCATGTGGTCTCTCGCGAGGTCGGCGACGATCTTGTCGGCGACATCCTGGATGCCAAGGTCGACGGTGCCGCTGATCTCCGCCTTGGCGGCCCACAGCGGTTGGTTCGACGGGCGATCGGTCAGGGTGGCGCCGTAAACCAGGGCGACGGTTTCACCGTAGCGGTCCGTCCGCGCTCCGATCGGTTTGAGCGTCAGCACCGCCTGGGCCCCGAGGCTGTCCATCTGCTGGTCGACCGAGCGCGTGTCGAACTCGAGGCCCGTCAGGACCGTGCTCCAGCGGGCACCGGTATGCGGCCCCAGCGCGTTCATCATCGCCGCTGACAGCTTGCGGGCGTGGCCGGCGGCGTATGGATCGTCCGCGCACTCGTACACGATCACGTAGATGCTCGCGCGGGTCCGGTCGACGGCAGTCCGCTGAACGACGCGAACCTGCGTCGTGGCGCACCCGGCGACCAGCGGCGCTGCCGCAAGAGCCGCCAGAAGAAGGCGGCTGCATCTCGTCGTACCGGCCATGGTTGCCTTTCTAGAGCATCATTCGTTCCATCGCGGAGCCGGCAAGTCCGGGCGCGCCCGCACGCTTGCCCCGCGGATCGCGGGGAACAACGCCCCGCTGGGGCAAACGACCCCGCTGCCCTTCGACCCGCGATCGGGTCCGGAAGTGATGCGACCGGTGCGAGGCACGACCTTTGCCTGTGCGGTGGCTCGGCCATGCGAATCGGTCCCCTGCTCTTCAGCGCCGCTCGGACCACCCGCCCACGGCGGGACAGCGCTTCGGAGCCCGCCCGCCTGAGCGAAGGCCCGCCCCGGGTCAGCGTACCCGGAACGGAATCTCGACCGACGCGACCGTGCCCGTCCCGTCGCCTCGCTCGAAATCCGCCTGAAAGGTGACCCCATCTTCGGCGGACAGCGGGCTCTCGAAGAACAGGAAGCCCGATATCAGGCCGCCGTCGCCGAGAACGCCTTCAGGCAGCGCCATCCGGATCATCTCCATCGTCGGACGCAGGTTCTCCCAGCGGCCGAACTGGCGATCGTAGAGAGCCTCGTCCCGATCCAGGCGGCCCGACCAGGGCTCGAGCGTCGGGTAGGCGTCGCGGAACCGCGGCGCCACGTAGAAGTTCGTCGACGCGTAGATCGGATTGAGGCGCGGCAGGCTCTCGCCGTCCAGCGGCAACACCGGGATCGGCCGGTACGTCCGCCCGCTCTTGCCGACGAGGACGAAGTCTTGCGCCAGCAGTCGGATCGCCCGGCCGCTCTGATTGCGGACCCTGACCTTCACGGGAACGACGCGATCCGGGGGCTTCCGGGCCCGCTCGGGCCAGGCGCCGACGTCCGCGGAGCACCGGACCCCGGCCGCCTCGGAGAACGCCGCCCCGGGAGCGCCCGAGATCACCTTCGCGGCGGGCGCGGGGACGAGCGCGCCGTGCCCGCAACCGATCGCGACGACAGACGGCGCGGCGACCGCCAACAGCCCGAGCACGCCGAATCGTGGTCGTACGTTCATCGTCGCGATCGCCGAGCAAACGCGGTGCCGGGCGCACCGGCGCACGTTCGCCCCTTGCCTGCACGCCGCGGATGAAAAGCGGACGATCGGCGCGGCGTCCGTTCGATCCGTTGACAGTCGAGTTGCCCCTGCCTGGCGCTCGCCGCCCGGTTTTCCCCGCGCGCCCGCTTCCGACGGGGGAACGTCTCTTGCAACCGCGGGAAGCATGTGGCGCCTCCTTGAATGGTCGTTCGTGATGGGCGCGCTGGCCTGGTTATTCGTCAGGATGTGGAGCGAATCGCCCTACGATCGGAACCGTCCACACGACCGGCGGAGCCGCCTTCACCGGTTGCGGCCCGGGCCGACGATCGGCGGCGCAGACGGCCGTTCCGGCACCGCCGACGAGGCGACCGGCGATCCGCCCGCGTGATCGACCGGCGCCCCGGCCGGTGGGCGCGGCGTGGCGGATACGATCGCGGCCAGGCTCGTCGCCGTCTCTCCCTGGATCGGGGCGAGCTTGTCCGCGAGATCAGCGAGGCCCTGAAACAGCTCGCCCCGCGCGACCGTCGTGCGGTTGAGCGTCTGGCCCATGCGACGGATCCGATCCGATGCCTGACGTGACGTCAGGTCCGGACCGTTCGCCCGCCGATAGGCGGCGTAGCTGGCGGCGTCGCTGCGGAGGGCGTCGAGCACGCGCGCCGTCTGCTGCTGGGCGTCCGCGTCCAGCGAGGCCCGCTCGTACGCTTTGAGCCCGTGCATCGAACCGAACCAGATCCGCCCGGGCCGCCCGAACGATCCGGACCCGGACGGAGCGAGATCCTCGACGACGAACAGAGGATCGACGCTGAACGGAAAATCCCTCGGGAACACGGCGAACAGGAACGCGCCGTCCGCGCCGCTTCGGGCCAGCGCGGCGGCCGGCCCGAACGGGAAGAACATCTCGCCCCCGGGACCGAGGGCGTCCCGGACTGCCGCCCGCGAGCCCTCGTCCAGCGCCACGGCGTCATCCCGGTGACTGCGGGGCTGTCGTTTCAGCGTCGTCATCATCTCCCGCACCTGGTCGATTCCGACCACCACGTTGAGCGCGCTGCCCGCGCTGTAACCGGCGTGGTAGATGCCCACCAGCTCGTACTCGCCGGTCGTGCACGACACGGCGAGCACCGGCGATCCGGAGTTGCCCGCGGAGAGCAGCGCATCGACCACGAAGTCGTCGTGATCCCAGTCGCCGTAGTCGTCGTGGTCGATGGCGGAGATCACCTTGCCGACGTTGGTGGCGCGGAACGCGCCCAGCGGGAAGCCGCGCACCTCGACGACGTTGCGTTCGCGCAGGGCCGCGCTGCGACCGACCTTCCACGGC
>DATFXS010000248.1:0-4377 GCA_035315605.1 Polyangia bacterium | reverse complement strand
CCTCGAGCTGATTGCAGACGTCGGTCAGCACTTCGGGCTGGCGCGCGTGGTCCTTGCCGCTGTTGGCATGGCTGCAGTCGATCATCGCGTAGCCCGGCAGTCCGGCATGCCCGAGCGACGCGACGACCCGCTTCACGTCGGCGGCGGAGAAGTTCGGGCCGCTGCTGCCGCCGCGCAGGATCAAATGGCAGTCGGGGTTGCCGCGCGTCGCGACGATGGCCGACAGCCCCTGCTTGGTGACGGACAGGAAATGGTGCGGGTGGCCGGCCGCCTGGATCGCGTCGATCGCGATCTGGATGTTGCCGTCCGTCCCGTTCTTGAACCCGACCGGCACGGAGAGGCCCGACGCCAGCTCGCGGTGCACCTGGCTCTCGGTCGTGCGCGCGCCGATCGCGCCCCAGCTGACGACGTCGGCGATGTACTGCGGGGTGATCGTGTCGAGGAACTCGCACCCGGCCGGAAGGCCCATCTCGGCCAGATCGAGCAGCAGGCTGCGCGCCAGGTTCAGCCCCTCGTTGACCCGAAACGTCCCGTCCAGGCGCGGATCGTTGATGAGGCCCTTCCACCCGACGGTCGTGCGCGGCTTCTCGAAATAGACGCGCATGACGACGACCAGCGCATCGGCCAGCTCGCCGGCCAGCGCGTGCAGGCCGCGCGCGTATTCGCGGGCCGCGTCGACGTCGTGAATCGAGCACGGGCCCACCACCACGACCAGCCGGTCGTCCTGCTGGCGCAGGACGCGCGCGACGGCCTCCCGGCCCTCGGCGACCGTGGTGGACGCCCGCTCGGAGAGCGGCAGGTTCTCCATCAGGATGGCGGGTGGGATCAGCGGCCGGATCTGCTCGATCCGAAGGTCGTCCGTGGGGCGAAGCATGACGGCCCACAATCTAGCAGGCCGTGTCGGCGCAACAAATCGGTGAAAAAGGGTCGCGTGGGGGAGCCGAGGGCTTTGCCCGAGCGAGCCCGTCGCGGGAGGTTCGGAACCCTCCCAGGGTTCCGAAAAAAATTTGACGGCGCTGCGCGGCCATTTAGGGTGGACGGGCCGGAGGACTCGAATGAGCTACGCCGAGACGCGTGAGTTGGTTCGACTTCGCTACGAGCTGCGCCGCCTGCTGGCCGAGCGCCCGCCGGGAGCCGATGCCGACGCCCGCAAGTTGATCGCCCGCATCGAGGAGCTGGTCGCCGCCGACACCGATGAAAAGGCGATCGTCGTTCCCGAGCTGGCGCGCTGGGCGATCAGCCTGTCGCTGTCTTCCTGACGCGGCGCCAGATTCCGGCAACCGGGCGCGCGATGTTAGTGTCGCGGCCATGCGCTTTCGATCCGTCGTCTGTGCCCTGATTACGATCGGCGCGCTCGCGTCTCGGGCGATGGCCGCGCCGGCGGTGATCAAGGTCTTCGAGGCGAAGGCCCACGAATCGGCCGCTGACGATTCGCCGGTCCTGGCCACGCTGCCGGAGAACGCGCAGGTCTCCGTCTCTGAAGACGTGACCGACGGCTGGCGCCGCGTGCGGCTGTCCGACGGGCGCGTCGCGTTCGTACGCGACGCCGAGGTCACGCTCAGCGCTGCGCCGACAGCGCCCGCGCCCTACCCTCCGCCCGATGCCGCCAAGGCGCCAGTGGCGCCGATCGCGCCGCCGCCGAGACCGGCCGCCGCTGCCTCGCCCGCGACCGCGCACATCTACGTGAAGGATCTGCATCACCTGGCGGAGCTGGTGAAACCGGATTCGCTCGTGTATCCGAAAGCCACCGCGCTCGCCGATCGGCACACGGCGGCGATGGCGGTCGCGATCGGCACCGGGGCCGTCGGCCTCGCGTTGCTGCTCGGCAGCCTCACGGTCTTCGCTCACGAGAACTGCATGCAACTGCTGACCGGCGCACCAGCCTACTGCACGAAGGACCCGAACGTGCCGGCTCTGCTGGCCGGCGCCATTGTCGGCCTGATCGGGCCGCTCATCGGCCTGGTGATGGAGCCGAGCCGCGACGATCTGCTCGACGTGGTCAACGAGTGGAACAGCCGCCACGCCGACGAGCCGTTCACGCTCGAACGCCAGAACGCGTTCGGGCACTGACGTTCGACGTCAGCGCACGTGCTGCGTCCGGAACGGACGCGACTTTCCCGGTTGCGCCCGGGCGGGCTTTCCCGCCGAGAGCGGCGGCTGGCGAAGCGGGATCAGCTTGTTCGGGCCGTTGCCGATCAGATCGGCGCGTCCCATGCGCCGCAGCGCCTGCCGCAAGAGCGGCCAGTTGGCCGGATCGTGATAGCGCAGGAACGCCTTGTGCAGCCGCCGCGTCGCCGGCTCCTTCGGCACGAACACCGTCTCGCCGCCCTCGCGCCGCAGCTTCTTGAGCGGGTTGCGGCCCGAATGGTACATCGCCGTCGCGGTCGCCATCGGCGACGGCAAGAAGTTCTGCACCTGGTCGGCGCGGAAGCCGTTGCGCTTCAGCCAGAGAGCCAGGTTCAGCATGTCCCGGTCAGTCGTCCCCGGATGCGAGGCGATGAAGTACGGAATCAGATACTGCTTCTTGCCAGCCTTCTCCGAGGCGTCGTTGAAGAGCTGCTTGAACTTTTCGTAGCTGCCGATGCCGGGCTTCTGCATCTTCGACAGCGGCCCTTCCTCGGTGTGCTCGGGCGCGATCTTCAGGTAGCCGCCGACGTGATGGGTGGCCAGCTCGCGCACGTACTCCTTCGACGTCGCCGCCAGGTCGTAACGGACGCCCGACGCCACCAGCACCTTCTTGATCCCGGGCAGCGCGCGCGCCTTGCGGTACAGCTGGATCAGCGACGCGTGGTCCGTTCGCAGGTTCGGGCAGATGCCGGGGAAGACGCACGACGGCAGGCGGCAGGCCGCCTCGATCTCGGGGCTCTTGCAGGCCAGCCGGTACATGTTCGCGGTCGGACCGCCGACGTCGGAGATGACGCCCGTGAAGCCCGGAACCGTGTCGCGCACCGTCTCGATCTCGCGCAGCACCGACGCCTCGGAGCGGTTCTGGATGACGCGACCCTCGTGCTCCGTGATCGAGCAGAAGCTGCACCCGCCGAAGCAGCCGCGCATGATCGTCACGGAGAACCGGATCATCTCGTAGGCCGGGATCTTCGCGTCGCCGTAACCGGGGTGCGGCTTGCGCGTGTAGGGCAGCTCGTAGATCCGATCCATCTCGGGCGTCGACAGCGGCAGCGGCGGCGGGTTCAGCCAGACGTCGCGCGCGCCGTGACGCTGGACCAGGGCGCGCGCGTTTCCCGGGTTGGATTCGACGTGCAGGATGCGCGACGCGTGCGCGTACAGGACCGGATCGGCCGTCACCGTGTCGAAGTCCGGCATCCGCACGACCGTGTGGGCGCGCTGGGCGCGCGGGCGCAGGTTGGCGCGCGGCACGAACGCGGCCGGCGGCGCCGCCTCTGGCGCCGAAGACGGGGCGCAGGCCGGCGATTCGCCCGCGCCAACCGACGCTGCGGACGCCGACATCGCGTAAGGATCGACGGGCGGCGCGGGCGGGCCGGGCTTGTCGATCGACGTCGAATCGATCTCGGTCCAGCCCTCGCGAACCCCGGCCGGACGCGCGAACGCGGTGCCGCGCAGGTCGGTGATGCTGTCGGGCGCCTCGCCCGCAGCGAGGCGGTGCGCGATCTCGACGACCGCGCGCTCGCCGTTGCCGTAGACCAGCAGGTCCGCGCGCGAATCGATCAGGACCGAACGGCGCACCTTGTTCGACCAGTAGTCGTAGTGGGCGATGCGACGGAGGCTCGCCTCGATGCCGCCGACCACGACCGGCACGTCCGCGTACGCCTCGCGGCAGCGCTGCGCGTAGACGGTCAGCGCGCGATCCGGCCGGCGGCCGCCGGCGCCGCCGGGAGAATACGCGTCGTCGTGCCGCAACCGCCGGTCCGACGTGTAGCGGTTGACCATCGAGTCCATGTTGCCGGCGGTGACGCCCCACATGACCGTGGGGCGCCCGAGGGCGCGGAAGGCGTCCACGTCGCGCCAGTCCGGCTGAGCCAGGATCCCGACCCGGAAGCCGTGCGCCTCGAGCAGACGTCCGACCAGGGCCATGCCGAAGCTCGGGTGATCGACATAGGCGTCGCCGGTCACCAGCACGACGTCGCAGGAATCCCAGCCGAGCTCATCCATCTCGGCGCGCGTCGTCGGCAGCACAGCCGCGACGCCGAACC
This sequence comes from Polyangia bacterium, assembly GCA_035315605.1. Lineage (GTDB taxonomy): Bacteria > Myxococcota_A > Polyangia > Fen-1088 > Fen-1088 > JADGRB01. Next base: position 208 of record DATFXS010000248.1, on the reverse strand, counting down.
GGTGCGCCCAGAACTTCCGCCGCGCAAACAGCGTCTGCGGCACGAGCTCCGGCGAAACTGGCACGAAGCCCGTGGAATGAGGTGCCACGGTCATGACGCGGGGCCCAGTGATAGCACGCCGTCCCCACTCTCAGCCAAAACGGAGTCGCCGTTTTGTGGCATGCTGGTGCACGTCATGGCGGGTAAGGAGCAGCGTCAGTATCCGCGG
>DATFXS010000247.1:0-19940 GCA_035315605.1 Polyangia bacterium | reverse complement strand
AGCCAACCGAAAAAAGGAGAACGACAATGCGAGTCATGGTGTTCGTACCCGGTGACAAGAATTCCGAAGCTGGCGTGATGCCGACCGCGGATCTGATCTCGAAGATGATGAAGTTCAACGAGGACCTGGTGAAGGCGGGCGTCATGCTCGACGGCCAGGGCCTGACGCCGACCTCCCAGGCGAAGCGGGTGAGGTTCGACGGGTCGAAGCGGACCGTCATCGACGGCCCCTTCGCGGAGTCGAAGGAGCTGGTCGCCGGCTACTGGATCTGGGAGGTCAAGACGATCGCGGAGGCGGTCGAGTGGATCAAGCGCGCGCCGTTCGACGGCGGCGTCGAGGTGACGCTGCGCCCGATCTTCTCGCCCGAGGACTTCGGCAAGGAGCTGACGCCGGAGCTGCGCGCGAAGCAAGAGCAGCTGGGACGTCAGATCGAGAGCCAGCGGCGGTCCTGACGGACGGCCGAAGATCAATCCGCGCCGCGTCTGGACCGCCAGCGCGGCGCGGGCTGGGCGCGGTCAGCGCACCCAGAGAGAGCCCGTTCCGCCCCAGTGCCCATACGGGGTGTCGCCGGCGCAGCCGTCCGCCCCAGCGTCATATGCGTTCGGGAGACCTGCCACGCACCCGGCGGCAGCGAGGCCGGCGATCACCAGGACAGCCTTCATCCCATGGTCACGACGACCTTGCCCTTGGCGTGGCCGCTCTCCAGATGCGCCATCGCCTGGTCGATCTCGGCGAAGGGGAAGACGCGGTCGACGATGACCTCGAGCTTCCCGGCGTCGATCAGCGAGGCCAGATGGGCGAGGTCGGCGCCGCTCGGATGCATGAACAGATAGCGATAAGTCCCGCCGTGGCGCGCGGCACGACGGCGCTCGGGCAGGCTGGCGAGCCAGAACAACGCGGCCAGGCCGCTGCCGCGATCGAGATCCTTGCGCGCCGTCAGGGGCTCCGGCATTCCCGCGATCGAGACGACGCGCCCGCCCGGTTTCAGCACCCGCCAGAGGCGCGCCAGCGTGTCGCCGCCCATCAGATCGAAGGCGCAGTCATAACCGGACAGCGTCTCCTCGAAGCGCGCGCGTGTGTAGTCGACGACGACGTCGGCGCCGAGCCGCGTGACCAGCGCCTCGCCCCGCGGCGACGCCGTCGTCGCGACGTGCGCGCCCAGATGCTTCGCGAGCTGGATCGCGAACGTGCCGACACCGCCCGCGCCGCCCGGGATGAAGATGCGCTGGCCAGCGCCGAGGTGCAATTCGTCGCGAAGCGCCTGCAGCGCGGTGAGCGCGGCGAGCGGGACCGCCGCCGCCGCCGGGAAGTCCAGCGAGGCCGGCATCCGCGCCGCGTGGTCCTCGTGGACCACGGCGTATTCGGCGAACGCGCCCAGCGTCTCCTTGGCCACACGCGCGAAGACGCGGTCGCCCTTCGCGAAGCGCGTCGCTCCCGGGGCGACGTCCTCGACGACGCCCGCCAGATCGTTCCCCATCACGATCGGCAGCGGATACCTGCGGATGATCTTCAACCCCCCCGCGCGCGTCTTGTAGTCGACGGGGTTCAGGCCGGCGGCGTGCACGCGGACGAGGAGCTCGCCCGTCCCGGGCACGGGCCGCGGCACATCGGTCAGGGCCGTGCTCTCCGGTCCCCCGTAGCGTTTCAGGATGAAGGCGCGCACGTCGGTTCCTCCGCTTTACCACGCTACCGGTATGGCGAAACCAAGCTGTCACATCGCCACCGCGGACTTCCCGACGAACCGTCCTAAGCTCGGTCCGCGGCGGGCATGCTGCTTTCGCGGGACGAGATGACGTTCGACTTTGGCGGCGCGCGGCTGCGGCCGATCGAGGACCGCGCGCTGCTCGGCTGGCTGCTGGACCAGTTCCTCTACGGCGAGGTCGCCGCGAACCAGATCGGCGAGTGGCTCTACGACGCGCCCGACCTGGAGTCCGCGCGGTTCCTGGCCCGGCAGGCGGTGGAGGAGCTGCAGCACGTCGACAGCTTCTTGCGGATCATGCGCCTCGTCGGCGTCGAGCCCGGTCCCCCGCACCGCGTGGTCCGCTTCCTGGTGACGGGGATGAAGGCCGCGTCGTGGCCGGAGCATGTCGGTATCATCATGGCCGCGGGCGAGGGGATGGTGCTGATGGCGCTCTACGGGATGATCGACACACTCGATCATCCCGAGGCGGTGGAGATCCTGAGACGGGCGGTCAAGCAAGAGGAGCGTCACGTCGATTTCGGCGAAAGGCAGACGATGCAAATCGTGAAGGCCAGGCCGGCGACGGGCCGCCGGCTGCTCGGCCTCAGCCTCGTCTCGCTCGGGGCGGTGCGCCGGCTGGCGCGGACGATGGCGCGCCGGTTGCCGGCGGACGCCCCGATCATGAGCCGGCTGCCCGCGTTCGCGAACGCCGTCGCCGAGAGTCACGAGCTGCGCTTGCGGCGCATGGGCCTGGCGGACCGTCCGCTCGCCGAGCTGCCGTGGGGGCGCAAGCTGCGGTTGGTGGTCGAGGCGTACGCTGGAAAAGCGCTGCAGGCGTTGGCGGCATTCGCGCTCGCGCCGTTACGAATGCTCGGCCTCTCCCGGCCGCGGCGGCTGACCGACACATACCTGCGCGATCCCGCCCTACGCCGCCCCCTGCCGCCCGGATAACCATCTGAGCGCCGCCGCAAGAATCGCCTTGCACCGTTCGCGATTTATTGGTAACTAAATGGATACCAATATGGGATTCGGTCGGAGCCAACCTCTGATCCAGTGGCTGCCAAGAAAAATCCGATTGGTTACGGTTTAAAGATGCATCGAGCCCACGCCCATGCGGACGTCTTTCGCGCGATCGCGGACCCCACGCGAAGGGCGATCCTCGACCGCCTGCGAGCCGGACCGGCGGCCGTGAACGCGCTGGCCGATGACTTCGAGCACACGCGCCCCGCCGTCTCCAAGCACCTGCGCGTGCTGCGCCTCGCGAGGCTGGTCAGCGAAGAGCGCGTGGGCCGCGAGCGGCTCTATCGCCTCCGGCCGGCTGCGCTCCAGCAGGTCGCCGGCTGGATCGAAGGCTACCGGTCCTTCTGGCAGGTGAACCTCGACAACCTGAAGCGCTACCTGGAGGGCGAAAAGAAATGAGTCTCGAAATGACGAAGTCGAAGGCGCGCGCCCTGGCGGATCTCGACGCGGGCCTGGTGCTGGCGACGGTGGAGATCGCAGTCCCGATCGACAGGGTCTTCCAGGCGCTCACCAATCCACGGGAGCTGATGCAATGGTGGGGCTCGCCGGAGACGTACCGGGCGCACAGCTGGGAAGCGGACTTTCGCGTCGGCGGTGACTGGCGCGTCGAGGGGAAGGGCGCGAACGGACAGCCTTACTCGGTGCACGGCCGCTTCCTGGAGATCGAGCCGCCCCGACGCGTCGTCCAGACATGGCAGCACGACTGGGACGCCAACCACCCGGAGACCAAGCTGACGTATGCGTTGGACGAGATCGCGGGCGGCACGCGCGTCACCGTTCGGCACGAGGGCTTCCTGAAGCGCTCCGAGGCGTGCAGCAGCCACGCGCGGGGGTGGGAGCGGGTGCTGACTTGGCTGGAAGGCTACCTGGACAACCTCGCCCAGCCGGGGTTGTGAACGCGAAACGATGAACGAGAGGAGGGTCAGATGACGAAGAAACTCGAGTACACGTACGACATCTACATCGCGGCACCGGTGGAACAGGTCTGGAAGGGGATCGTCGACGGTGAAATGACGAAGCACTACGTCTACGGCACACGCCTCGATAGCAGGCTGACGAAGGGGGCGCCGTACGCCTACGTCGGCGACGGCGAGTTCAAGGTGGTCGACGGCGAAATCCTGGAGGTCGAGCCGGAGAAACGCCTGGTCATGACGTGGCAGGCTCACTGGGACGACACGGTCGCCCAAGATCGCGCCTCTCGCGTCACCTACGAGCTATCGGCCGCAGGCGCATCGACGACCAAGCTGCGGATCGTTCACGACGACTTCGAGGGCCCGACCGCGACGTACACCGGGTCGATCGCGGGCTGGCCGTTGATGCTGTCGTCGCTCAAGAGCCTGCTCGAAACGGGGAAGGCGATCGCAACTCAATAGACGGAGGCCGCAATGCAGACGATCAGCGACGAATACATGCGCGAGATGCTTACGAAGACGAGGACGTACAGCCTTCTCATCCTGAGGCCCGGACCGCGAATGAACGAGCCGGGCGCGGACAAGATCATCTGGGAGCACGGGCGGCGGAACTTCGCGCTGCGCGCGGAGCGTCTGCTCTCCATCGTCTGTCCGGTCGGCGACGACACCGTCGCGGGCGTCGGAATCTTCGACGCACCGGTTGATCAGGTCGACGGGCTCATGAAGGACGACCCCGCCGTGAAAGAAGGTGTCCTGCTGTACGAGCTGCACGCCTGTCGGAGCTTCCCCGGAGACAGCTTGCCGGGCTGATCGGATCCGATCCCCTCGCCCCGCGAAGCGGGGAGAGGGTTAGGGAGAGGGGCGCGCAAAGACCGCCAGCCGGGTCGTCACCTTCGCCCGCACCTCTTCGCCGAGCGTGCGCCACGCGGCGGCGCCGAGGTGTCCGTGCGCTTCGAGCTGCCGTTCGAGATCAGCCGGGAGGGCCGGACCGACGACCTGCGGCGCCCGATCGACCAGGCTGCAAAGTCGATCGCCGAGCGCGGCGTCTCCGCCCTCGCAACACCACCGCACGATGTCCCAGGCCAGCTCGGCGTGCGATGCCTCGTCCGCGGCCACCGCCTGCAGCGTCGCGCGCACGACGGGATCCGCCGCGCGGCGCGCCGCCTCCTCGGCCGCGGCGGCCGCCACGCCCTCGGCCAGGCATCCATCGACGACCGTCTCGGCCGCCAGCTCGGCGCGCGTCGACGCCGTGACCGCGGCGGCGCGTTGTAGATCCGGGAGCGGCCCGGGCGCGACCGGCTTGCCCCCGTACGCCGCGGCCAGCCCGAACGCGAGCCGCGCGTGGCGAATCTCGTCGAGCGCCGCGCGGTGAGTCGCCTCGACGAGGCGCGCGGGCGCACCGAGCGCGACCAGCGTCGTCGAGATTCGCGCGAACGCGGGGACGGAGGCGTGCTCGAACGTGGCGGTCGTCGTCCACGCCTCCGCGAGCGCAGCGCGCAATTCGGGCGAGAGCCGGGTCGTGTCGGGCTCGCCGCCCTCGGCGCCCCAGCCCTCCGAACCGCACGGCGTCGCCACCACGATCTTGGATTCGATGCGCAGCGGACGCCCACTGGTGGGCGTCGGGTGCGCGGTCTGCTGGGTCGCGACGTAGAGACCGACGACGGCCGCCAGCGCCAACACGGAGAGCAGGGCGATGACGGGCGCAGCCTTGTTGGGCTGCTCGACACGCGCGCTTCTGATCTGCGTGATCGACGCCCGTACGTCGCGGCCGCTCAGCGTCCGACCTTCGAACGTCTGGTCCTGGGCACGAATCGCCGCGAAACGTCCCCCCTGGGATTCCCCACCGAGATCGAGATACAGCGCCGTGTCTTTATCGAACGTGATCTTCCCGCCGCCGAGCGTTTCGATCTGGCGCGGCGCGGGCGAGGTTTGCACGTTGTATCCGTCCAGGCGACCGATCTCCTCAGGGTGAATCGCGGTGGTGGTCGTACAGCCGGCCAGCGCGATCAGCGCGACCGAGACTCTTGCGGCGTTGCCCATTTCTTAACCCTTGCCTCCTATGCCCCACGTCTCGACCGGGCTGAGACTACCGCGACACGCGCGTCATGGTTTGTCCGCGGCGACCCCGGGGAACCGCGAGGGTCACCGCGCAACATGCATGGGCCGTGCCCGCGAGGTCGCGCTAGTATTGTGTCCGCGATGCGGATGACACGGGCATTGCTGATCGCGGGTCTGTCGCTCGGCGTTCAGGGGGTCGCATTCGCGTGCCCGTTCTGCGGCGGGCGGGGCGCCAGTGGGCTGGCCGAGAATCTTCTCGTCGTCGCCGGGCTATGGTTCGGCGCCCGCGCGCTCTCGCGGTGGCTCCGGCGACGCGGTCACTGAACCTTCACGGTCCCCGAGAACATGTTCATGCCGCAGACGTAGGTTCCCGGCTTGGCGAACTTCGTCTTGATCGCCACGGGCGTGTTCAGCGGCAGCGGCTTCTGAACCTTGCTCGACCCCGTGTCGAGGACGACCTCCTTGATGCAGGTGTGATCGGTCTTGCGCGTGAAGACCAGCTCGACGGGCTGGCCCTTCTTCACGTCGATCGTGGCCGGCTCGAAGCCCTTCTCGGTGATTGCGATGTCGATCTTTTTCGCGTCCGCGGCGGGCGCGTCGGTCTTCTTGTCGCCGGCGGCGCGGGCGCCCGCGGCGAGGCCCGCGAGGGTGAGGGCCAGGACGGTGACGGGGACGAGCAGCTTCGTTTTCAGAGTGATCATGTCGATTTCGCTCCTATCGGGTTGATGCTCCGGCGGGCCAGACCATCCGGCGCGCCGCGGGTCGGTGAACGAGGTAGGCCGCGACGCTGCCGATGAAGGCAAGCCCGGCGACGAGCCAGGCCACGGCGAGGCCGCGGATGTGGGAGGGGAAGTAGATGCTGCCGATCCAGAAGCTTGTCACCGCCAGGGCGGCGATGGCGATGAAGACGGCGTCGATCTTCAGCGGGCGGAGGAGGGGAGACCCGAGTGCGGTCAGCCGCTCCCAGAGCAGCTGCTCGAGGCGCCAGTAGGTGACGACGACCGGGATGATCTCCAGCGTCAGGAACGCCGACGACAACAGACCGCCCACCATCGGCGCCGCGATGCGCTTCATGACGTCGGCGCCCGAGCTCGTGGCCCAGAGCAGCGGCACCAGGCCGATCAGCATCGTCGACACGGTCATCAGCTTGGGACGCACGCGCTGGACCGTGCCTTCCATGTGCGCCGCCACGATGTCGTCGAGGTTGCGGATCAGCCCGGCCGCCTTCCGTCGCTGGTAGGCGTGGTCGATGTAGACGATCATGACGATGCCGGTCTGCGCCGCGAGCCCGACCAGCGCGATGATCCCGACATAGACCGCCGTCGACAGCCGGTAGTCGAGCAGCCAGAGCAGCCAGGCGCTGCCGATCAGCGCGAACGGGAACGACAGCAGGATGATCAGCACCTCGACGAAGCTCTTGAACTGCAAGAACAGCAGCAGCATCACGATCATCAGGGTGACTGGGATAACGAGCTTCATGCGCGCCTGCATCTCGTCGAGCTGCTCGTACTGGCCGGTCCACTTGAGGAAGTAGCCGGGCGGCATGGTCAGCTCGCCGCTCGACATGGCGCGGGCCACCACCTTCTTGGCCTCGTCGACGTAGCCGCCGATGTCGCGCAGCCGCTGGTCGATGTCGACATAGACGTAGCCGACCAGCAGGCCCGCCTCGTCGCGCACCATGGGCGGGCCGCCGGCCACCTTGATGTCGGCGATCTGCCCGAGCGGGACGAAGGACCGGCCGCTCGCCGTGGCGCCCGGCGTAACCAGCGGTCCGGCGGCCGGCAACGGCATCCCGCCGCCGACGCCGAGGGACGGCATCGCTCCGCCGCCTCCCATCGGCGCCATGTCCCCGAGGCCCCCGGACGGCATGTCGGTCGCGGAGCTGGGACCGTTCGGCAGGCGCGGCCTCGCGAAATTCGAGCCCGCGCCGGGCGACGCGCCGCCGCCCATCCCCTCCATGTTCTGGGCCAGGAAGATCGGATTCGGCCAGCCGAGCGCACCCGCGGCGGCGAACGCGCTGCTCGCGGGCGGCGTCTCGAGGGCGCCCTGCGTCCCCATCGGACTCGCGCTGCCGCCGCCCATCGATCCACTGCTGCTGCCGCCGCTGCCGCCGCCGATCGGGACCAGCACCTGGCGCAGCGATTCCAGGTTGCTGCGCAGGTCCTGCGGATAGCGCACGTTGATCGAGAACCGGTTCCGGCCTTCGATCGTCGTGCCGATCGGGGCGCCGCCGATCGCGCTCTCGATGACGCGCTCGACGTCGGCGACCCGTAGGCCGTAGCGCGCCAGCTCGTCGGGCTTGGGGATGATGTCCAGGTACAGGCCGCCGAGGTTCCGTTCGTAGAGCACGCTGCGCGTTCCCTTGATCGGCGCCAGCACGTGCTCCAGCGAGACGCCGACCTTTTCCACCTCGTTCAGGTCCGTCCCGAAGATCTTGATCCCGATCGGCGTCCGGATGCCCGTCGTCAGCATGTCGACGCGCGTCTTGATCGGCATCGTCCAGGCGTTGGTCCAGCCCGGGAACTGCATCTTGCTGTTCATCTCGGTCGTCAGCTCTTCCCAGGAGAGCGGCTGCTCTTCCGGCCAGAACGGCCGGAACACCGGTTTCAACCAGCCGGGCGACCAGCCCGAGTACCAGCGATCGTGGTGCCTCTTGCGCCATTCCGTCGGCGGCCGCAGCTGCACGGTCGTCTCGACCATCGTGATCGGCGCCGGATCGGTGGCGCTCTCGACGCGGCCGATCTTGCCGAAGACCGTCCGGACCTCGGGAAAGCTGCGCAGCATCCGGTCCTGGTACTGCAGCTGGCGCTTCGCCTCCTCGATCGAGATGTTCGGGAAGGTGATCGGCATGTACAGCAGGTCGCCCTCGTTCAGCGGCGGCATGAACTCGTGGCCGAGGCGCATCCAGATCGGGACCGAGGACGCGAACGCCAGCACGCCGATCCCGATGGTGGACCAGGGTCGGCGCAGGGCGACGTAGACGAACGGCTCGTAGAGACCGATCAGGAAGCGCGAGATCGGGTGCTCCCGCTCGGGCTTGATCTTCCCGCGGATCAAGAGGTCCTGTAGGGCCGGCGCGACCGTGATCGACAGCAGCGCCGAGATCAGCATGACGAACGTCTTCGTGTAGGCGAGCGGCTTGAACAGCCGCCCGGCCTGGCCGTTCAGCGTGAACACGGGCAGGAACGCGACCGCGATGATCAGCAGCGAGAAGAAGATCGCGGGCGTCACCTCCTTGGCCGCCTCGATCAGCAGGCGGCGGCGATCGGCGCCGGGCGGCGCGTGTTCCAGCTTCTTGTGCCCGGCCTCGATCATGACGATCTGCGCGTCGACGGTCGCGCCGATGGCGATGGCGATACCGCCCAGGCTCATGATCGTCGACGGGATGTCGAGCAGCACCATCGGGATGAACGCCAGCGCCACGCTGATCGGCAAGAGCAGGATCGGCACCAGGGAGCTGCGGACGTGGAGCAAGAACAGCAGGATGATCAGGCTGACGACGTTCGCCTCTTCCGCCAGTGCGCGTCTCAGCGTGCCGATCGACCGATCGATCAGCCCGGAACGGTCGTAGGCGATCGTCAGGTCGACGCCCTCGGGGAAGCTCGGCTTCAGCTCCGCGATCTTCTTCTTGATGCGTTCGATGACGTCCAGCGCGTTCTCGCCATAGCGCGTGACCACGACCGCGCCGACCGCCTCGCCCTCGCCGTTCCATTCCAGGAGACCGCGCCGGATGTCGGGACCGAAGCGGACGGTGGCCACGTCCCTGACCAGCAGGGGCGTTCCGCTGGGGCCGCTCGCGCGCAGCGCGATCTTCTCGATCGCGCCGAGGTCGTGGATGTAGCCGCGCCCACGCACATAGTACTCGCGTCCGGAGAACTCGATGATCCGGCCGCCCACGTCGTTGTTCGACTGGCGGATGGCGTCGATCACCTCGCCGAGCGTGACGCCGTAGGCGCGCAGCCGGTTCGGATCGACGGTCACCTGGTACTGCTTCTGGTAGCCGCCGACGCTCGCCACCTCAGCCACGCCCGGCACGCTGCCCAGCGCGTAGCGCAGCGTGAAGTCCTGGAAGGTCCGCAATTCGTCGAGGCTGTGCTTTCCCGACTTGTCGGTCAGCGTGTACTGGAACGTCCAGCCGATCCCGGTCGCGTCCGGCCCCAGCGTCGGGCTGACGCCCTCGGGCAGGGCGCCGCGCAAGCCGTTCATGTACTCGAGCACGCGGGAGCGCGCCCAGTAGATGTCGGTCCCCTCGTCGAAGATGACGTAGACGAAAGACATCCCGAACATCGAGAAGCCGCGCACGTCGGTGACGTGGGGCGTGCCGATCAGCTTCGACACGATCGGGTACGTGACCTGGTCCTCGATCAGCGTCGGGCTGCGGCCCATCCACTCGGTGAAGACGATCACCTGCGGGTCCGACAGGTCCGGGATCGCGTCCAGCTTCACCTTCTTGATCGACCACAGCGATGCAAGCAGCGCGAAGCCGACGCCGATCAGGGTCAGAGCGCGGTTGCGGGCGCAGAACTCGATGATTTTGCCGACCATGATCTCTGCTCCTCAGCGCCAGGGCTTCGGGATTGCCTTCTTGCAATCCTCTTCCATCGTTCCCATCCCGCGGTGCTGCACCTCGCAGGCGCGGCACGCCTGGAACTTGTCGGGGAACTTGCGGGCGTCGATGTCCGCGTCGCAGGTCGATGCCGGCGGGGTGGCGGGGCCCGGCGCACCGACGCCGGCCGTCTGCCCCTCGATGGCCGCCCGGAGGCGGCTCTCGGAATCGACCAGGAAGTTGCCGGTCGTCACCACCGACTCTCCTTCGGCGACGCCGCTCAGGATCTCCACGCGGTCCTCGGCGCGCCCGCCGATCTTTACGAGCCGCGGCTCGAAGTGGCCGGCCTGCTTGGCGACGAAGAGGTAGTGCGTCTCGCCGGTATCGACCACAGCCTCGGCCGGGACGGTGAGGCCGGTCGTCGCGGGCAGGTTCAGGTAGACCGTGCCGTACATGCCGGGACGCAGCCGCGGCCCGTTCCGGTCGGAGCGGTTCTTGAACTCGAGGCGCACGCGCAGGGTCCGGTTGCTGGCGTCGAGCAGCGGATAGATGAAGCGGACCTTGCCCGTGTGGGCCTCGCCGGGGTACGCGGACAGCTCCAGGCGCGCCGGCTGGCCGACGTGGATGCGCGAGATGTCCTGCTCGTAGACGTCGGCGGTCACCCAGACCTGCGACAGATCGGCGACCTCGAACAGCACCGTGCCGGGCTGGACCGCGACGCCGGCGACGGCGTTCTTGCCGACGACGTACCCTTCCGCGGGCGATCGGATCGCGATCGCCTCGACGGCCTTGCCCGTGCGCAGCACCTCGTCGATCTCCTGCGATGAGATCCCGAGCAGCTCGAGGCGGCGGCGCGCGTTCGCGACCAGGCCGGCCGCCAGTCCAACGCTGCCGTCGCCGCCGTGGAGGTCGTGGGTCGGCTTGCCGTCGGCGCCCGCGTTCCATCCTGCCGCGACGAGCAACTCTTGCTCGGCGCGCAGCACGTCGGGGCTGTAGATGGTGGCCAGCGCCTGGCCGCGGCGGACCCGCTCGCCCGTCTCGGCGACCAGCAGCTTCTGGATCCAGCCGGCGAACCGGGTCGTGATCTGGGCGAGGCCGCGCTCGCTCGGCGCGACGACGCCGACCGTCCGCAGCTCGCCGCCCAGCGCCTCGCGCTTGACTGCCGAGGTCTTCATGCCGATGAGCTGAATCCGTTCCGGCGCCAGGTCGACGGCCGACAGCCCGAGGACCGGCGCCGGGTTGTTCGCCGCCCCCGGTTGCCCGGCCGCCGCGCTTCCGGGGGTCGCGTTCCCCTTCGGCTTCGGCACCAGGGTCATGCTGCAGATCGGGCACTCGCCCGGGTGGTCCTGCACGACCGACGGGTGCATCGGGCAGTAGTAGAGTTGCTGCTCGGGCGCCGCCGACGGCTCGGCCGCCGTGGTCGACTTCGTCGTGCCGCTGCCGGAGCGCGTGCAGTAACTCCCGATCGAACCCGCCGCGATCACCGCTGCGATCGCCACGAGCACCCACCGGATGATCGCCATCGTTCGGACGCCGCGCGGCGGACCCTCCGGGATGGGCGAGCCTTCCGGCGGCGTGACCCGCTCGAGGTCGTTTGCGCTTTTCATCGCGTCTCTCCTCCGGCGGCCAGCGTTCCCGCGGCGCGCTCCAGATCGGCCTCGCTCATCGCCAGCTCGGCGAGCGCGCGCACGCGCTCGATCCGCACCTGCAGGTACGATCGGAGCGCGTCGAGCAGACCGACCGCGTCGCCCTGGCCGGCCGCGTAGGCGGCCTGCGTCGCCTCCAGGCTTCGCTTCGCCTGCGCGAGCACGTCCTGATCGATGATGCTGAACGACTGGCGCGCCGAATCGACGCGCGCGGCGGCGTCACGCAGCTGATAGCGGACGGTGTTCTTCGTCGCCTCGAGCGCGTGGCGGTCGGCCTGCAGGGACTCCTCGGCCTCGCGCTGCTCGGCGCCGTGGCGCCCGGACAGCCACGGCAAGGTGATGGCGACCATCGCGCTGTACGCGTGGCGCATGTCCGACGGGAACGTCGGCATGTACCAGTAGTCTAGGCCCAGCATCAGCTGCGGGAAGCGCCCCGAACTGCGCGCGCTGTCCACCAGCGCCTCGTCGCGCCTAATGGTGCGCGCGCCGGCCGCCACCTCGGGCCGATTGGCGTCGATGTTCCGTTCCAGCGCCGCCACGTCCGTCCGGGGCGTGATCGAAAGGTCCTCGGGCGGTCCCAGCGGCGCGTCCCCGGGCCGGTTCATCAGCGCGTTCAGCAGCGCGCGGCTGGATCGTTGTTCGCGTTCCAGCCGCGCGACATCCGTGTGGACGCGCGTCAGCTCGACCTCCAGCCGCAGCACGTCCTGCAGGCTGCCGTGGCCGGTGCGCTGATTGAGGCGCGCCAGCTCGAGGATCCGCGAGGTCAGGCCGACGTGCTCCAGGTGCAGGCGCAGCTCCTGATCGGACCGGTAGTACGCCGCGTAGGTGCGCCTCACCTGGGCGGCGATCTCCTGGCGGCGGGCGCGCGACGCGTCCTGGACGCCGCCGGCTTCCTCGGCGGCGGCGCGCCCGCGCGCGTCCAGCGATCCCCAGGCGGGGAAAGTCTGCCGGACGCCGACCATCAGCATCTGCGCCTCGTCGAGCGCGTACGGCCGCTGCAGCGGGACGCCCCACTGCTCGTACTTCGCTTCCAGGTCCGGCAGCCGCGACGCCGCGTCGCTGCGCGCCTGGGCGGCGCGCGCCCGCGCCTGGATCTCGGCCAGGTCGGGGTTTCGTTCCAGCGCGACGCGCACGATCGTTTCCAGGCGGGCGCTGCGCGCCAGCTCGGCCTCGTCGCCGTCGGCGGCGCGCGCGTTCCACGCGATCAGAAATGTGAGGGAAGACAGAAATATCGATCGAACGGATCTCATGAGGCGCTCCCGAAACGGATTGAGGTGGATACACGAATGCCGAGAGCCGACCGCGCGCAGGCGCGCACGGGTCAGCGTGGGTCGTGATCCGCCCTCAGATCAGGAACGCGTGCTTGAGCAGGACGAGCGGTGGACCTTCGCGCGCGGGACCGTAGCGCTGCCAGGCCCAATCCGAACGGTCGACCGGCGGCGCCAGCGCGGGCACGGACGGCGCCGCCAGCGCCACCGCGGTCAGGTGCGTGATCTCGCGATTCTCCGGCCGCGCGACCGCCACGGGCAGCGGCTTGCTGTCCCTGACTTCGCGCTGGCAGCAATCCTGCGCCTTGATCGCGGGCGTCGCGCTCTCGCTCTCGTCCTGGTGCGGGCAGCAGCAGGTCGGCCGCAGCAGCCCGTCGATCCGGCAGCGCAGCATCGCCTGCGCGGGCAGGCTGACCAGCAACAAAAGCGCGGGCGCCAGCGCCGCCAGCTTCTGCCATCGGGTGAATCGCCGCGAAATCACGAGCCTAAAGGGTCCGCTATCCGAACAGACCTGTCAAATCGGGCTGGAAAAGGCGCTGATTTTGCCCAGCGCGAGCGACCGTCTCACGTCAGTTCGTGAGCAACGCGAGGTTGCTGAGACAGAAATCGAAGGGCACGGGCGCGACGTTGGTGCTCACGATGTGGAACGCGATCCACTCGATCTTCGTCGGGTCGAAGGGCGGCGGACCCGCGTACCACAATGGGCCGCCAACCTCGGGCCAGCGCAACTCGTAGTGGCCGGGGTAGAGGACCGGTGACATGTCGTTGGCGGCGCCAGCCCAGTAGGCGGTGTGGTTCTCGGTGCCGGGGTTGGCGAACATGACGCGCAGATGGCCGCCGTCGGGAACCGCATCGATGTCGAACGCGAAGCCGGTGATGCCGTGCGCGGGCGCATCGTAGGTTCCGAGAACCGCCATGGGGTCGGGATCGAGGGTGGCGACGTTGAAGCCGATGATGTTTCCCCAGATCGACGGCCACGCGAGCGTCCCGTCGCTTCCCATCACGACCTGCGCCGACGTTCCCGACGCGCACATGCCGCGGCCACCCGGGTCAGGCCGGAAGGGTGTCCCCGGCACGGGCGTCGTCAAAGTCGAGCAGGCGCTCATTGGGAAGCCCGCGGCCGGGCAGTCTCCGGCGCCCGGGGTCAGATCCGGGCCGAAGTAATCGTTGGCGGACCACCACATTCCGAGCGCGCCGGCCGGGTTGGGCTCGAGCCAGCCGTCGGCGTTCGTGACCAGCGGGATGCCGGGTCTAGGAGGAGCGCCGCCCGCGCCTCCTTTTTCGCCCGAGCCTGCGGTTCCGCCCGCGCCTCCGACTGCTGGACTTCCCGCGTCTCGCGGCGGGTCCGACGGTGGTTCCGACGGCATCAGCATGGCCGGGCCGCAGGCGGCGACCGTCAGGGCGAGCGTCGCAATCAGTGCCAGCCTTTGCATCGTCATGGCGTCGGCAAAGGCAGAGACCGTGCCAGGCGGCGCGGCCGCATTCAGGATCACAGGCGATGGCGGTCGGTCGGTCGATCTGACCGGCAGACGACACAGATTGCGCACGAATCCGTACGGATCGACCGGGCGAATTCGCGGCGGTCCGGACTATGACTCGCGATCTGCCTGGGGCCGCCGGATGCCGTACCGCTTCAACTTCTGAATCAGGGTGCTACGCGCCATGTCCAGCATCTCGGCGGCGGCCGTCTGATTCCCGGCGCAGCGGTCGAGGACCTCGAGGATGCGCTGCCGCTCCTCGCGTTCGGCGGCGGTCAAGCCTGTTGGCTCGGGGCTCGGCGGCGCGACGGGCGCCGCGGCAGGCTCGTTTTTCGGCGCCGGCAAAGGCTCACTCATCAGCGCGACGAGGTGGCTGCGCTTCAGCATCTTCTCGCGTCCGTGAAGGGCCATCACGCGCTTCGCGAGATTGGTGACCTCGCGAATGTTGAGCGGCCAACGGTGGCAGCACAGTCTCTCCACGACAGTGGCATCCACCCCGGGCACGGCCTGCGCGCCCGACTTCGGCTTGAGAAGATGCGTGAACAAGTACGGGACCTCTTCGACGCGCGAGCGGAGCGGCAGCAACTTGATCCGCAGTCCGTCCAGCCTCGCCATCAGGTCGGCGCGAAAGCGCTTCTCCTCGACCAGCGCGCCGAGCGGCCTCTGCGTGGCCACGACGACGCGAACGTCGATTGAAACCGGCTTCGCCTCTCCGAGCGGCGTCACCTCGCCCTGCTCGAGCACGCGCAACAGCTTCGGCTGAATCGCGGACGACAGATCGCCCACCTCGTCGAGGAACAGCGTCCCCCCATTGGCGGCCTGAAAGAAGCCGGGGTTGGAGCGGTCCGCGCTGGTGAACGCGCCCTTCCGGTACCCGAACAGCTCGCCCTCCGCGAGCGTTTCCGGCAGAGCTGCGCAGTTGACCGCGATGAACGGTCCCTTCCGCGCGCTCCAGAGATGCGTCGCCCGCGCGATCCCTTCCTTGCCGGTTCCGGTCTCGCCCTCGATGACGATTGAAAGGTCGCTCGTCGCCGCCTTGCGCAACGGCTCGACGGTGGCGAGAGTCCGCGGCCCGCCGAAATAGCCCGGGATGATCTGCTGGAAGCACGCGCCGTCCGGTTCGGCGGCAAGCTTCACCACCACGCCGACCCAGTCGCCGATGCGGATGACGCTGCCCTCGTCGATGGGCGCCCGCGAGATGCGACTGCCGTCGACGTAGGTGCCGTTCATGCTTTTCAGATCCGCGATCACCAGCATCGCGGATTCGTTCGTGATTTCAGCGTGTTGTCGGGACATCTGGTCGCCCGGCAGACGGACGTCGCAGGTGAAGTCGCGCCCCAGCACCGTGCGGCCGGACGCGAGGAAAGTGACCCGACCATCGGCGTCGGGAAACACCCAGACGATCGCCAGCTTCCCGCCGCGGCCGCCGAGCGTTTCCGTCGCGTTGCGACGCTGCGTCGTCTTCTCGGCCATCACCTGCTGAGGTGCCGATGATACCTTGACAGGCGGATACGAAAAGGAATTGATCGGGTGCGACTCCGAAATAGATGAGCGTAAACAGGTAGAAGCGGTGGCACCGGTGCTGGCGGTCGGTCAGGTCATCGGCACGTACGCGATCGTCCGTCGCGTCGGGTCCGGCGGCATGGGCGAGATCTACGAGGTCTCGCACAGCCGTCTGGCCGGTCGCTACGCCATGAAGGTCCTTCGCCCGGAGATCGGGGCGAATTCCGAGGCGCTGAAGCGCTTTCAGCGGGAAGCGAAGGTGACCTCGGCGCTCCAGCACCCGAACATCGTGCAGGTGATCGACTTCAGCACGATCGACGGCGGCCAGCCGTACCTGGTGATGGAGTTCCTGGACGGGCCCGAGCTGGCTCAGCTGTTGAACGGCTCGAAGTCGCTTCCGCTGCACAAGGTCGTCGCCTACCTCAAGCAGATCGCCTCCGGGCTGATGGCCGCGCACCAGAACGACGTCGTGCATCGTGACCTCAAGCCGCAGAACATCTTCGTGCTGAAGGTGGCCGGCAGCGATCACGACCTCATCAAGATCGTCGACTTCGGGATCTCGAAGATCAGCGCAGTCACCGCCACGATCACGTCGGCGTCGACGGTGATCGGGACCGCTCAATACATGTCGCCCGAGCAGGCCCGGGGCCGCATCGACACGATCGACGCGAAGAGCGACCAGTTTTCACTGGCGCTGATCGTCTACGAGATGCTGACCGGCCAGACCGCCTTCCAGGGGGACAGCGTTTCGAGCCTCGTCTACCAAATCGTCCACGAGGAGCCGCGCGGGCTCGACGATCCGGACGGGCCCATTCCGCCCGCCCTGGCGTCGGTCCTCAAGCGGGCTCTCGAGAAGGACAAGGAGCGGCGGTTTCCGACGGTGAAGGCGTTCGCGGACGCGTTCGAGGGAGCGGCGACGGCGTCGCCGCGGGTCAGCGCGACGACGATCGTCTCACAGATCAGCATGCTGGACGTCGGCGTGCGGGTGCAGGCGAGGCCGAGGTTGAGCCGTCGCGTGGCGGTCGGTCTGGCGGCCGTGGCGATCGTCGGGGCCGCCGGGCTGTTCCTGCTGCGGCGCGAGCCGCCGAAGACCGCCAACACGCGGGCAAGTTCGGTGGCCCCCGTTCCCGCGCCGGAGACCACGCCCCCCGTCGTCACCCCGCCGCCGCCGCCGCCGATGGTGAAGAGCGCTCCGCCGGCTCCCGAGCCGGCCACGACGCCCGAGCGGCCGCAGCGCGAGGCCAGCAAGCCGAAACGCGCGCCCAAGCCGGCGGCGCCCAAGCCCGCGCCGGCGCAGCCGGCCGTCCAGGCAACGAGTTGCAACCCCAACTACTACTTCGACGCCCAGGGCGACAAGCATTTCAAACCCGAGTGCTTTCTCGACAAGAAGAAAGGGCCGTGATGGGACCGAGGAGCGCGTCTGCGGCATTCGCGCTGATGGCGGTCGTGGCCGGCGCGACGCTTTCGTTCAGTCGCGAGGCCCGGGGCGACGAGCCGACGACTGCCGAGTGCCTGACAGCGTACGAGGATTCCCTCAATCTCGTCCGGAACCATCAGTTCCGGGCCACGAAAGCAAAGCTCGTCATCTGCTCGTCCGGCTCTTGCCCCGCCGAGATCCGGTCCGAGTGTCTCCGGCGCATGCCGGAGGTCGACACGTCGTTGCCGACGATCGTCTTCGAGGCCCGGGACGCGGGCGGGACAGATCTGTTCGCCGTGACGGTGAAGATGGATGGGGATGTCCTGGCGGAGCGGTTGCGGGGGACGGCGCTGGCGATCGATCCCGGCGAGCACACGTTCACGTTCGAAGTCGCGGGGCGCCCGATCGTCGAGAAGCACCTGCTGATCCTGGAGGGCGAGAAGCTGCGACGCGAGCGCGTCGAGTTCGAGGCCCTCGCGCCGCCGAAACCGACCCCGCCTCTAGTGCCGGCCCCGGCTGCAAAGGTCGATCTGCTGGAACAGCAGCCGAGTCCGCCGCCGACGCACGGTCTCGGTAGGGGCAGGACCATCGCTCTCATCCTGGGCGGCGTCGGCGTGGCCGCTACTGGTGTGGGCATTGCATACGGCCTCATCACGATGTCTCGCAAAGATACGGCAAACAACCTTTGCCCCACGCAGCTGTGCGACACCCAGCCCGGCGTCGATGCCTGGAAGAGCACGCACGACGCGGGCAACATCGCGACCGGCGCGTTCATCATCGGCGCCGCCGGCATCGTGGGCGGCGCCGCCCTCTGGTTCCTCGCGAAACCGAAGGCCGATGGCGGCGGCGGGACACAGGTCAGCCTGGGTCCGGGCGGGCTCCAGATGTGGGGGAGCTGGTGATCTCGGTGAGGGGAGGCTGGCGTCTCGCGGCGCTGGCGGCGCTGATTCCGCTCGGTGCCGGTTGCAACGCGATCCTCGGGGTCGACAATCACTCGCTCAAGCCCGGCGCTGGCGGCATGACCGGGACGGGTGGCGCGGCGGGAACGACGAGCAGTTGCACCGTCGATGGCGGCGTCACCGATGCTGATGCATCGGATGCCTCAACTGCGATGCCGTGCGGCTTCGTCGTGCCCAACTTTGGCTCAGGTCTGCCCAACCAGGCGAACTACGCGCCGCCGGGCCTGGATCAGAGCCTGAAAGACAACATCACGACGCTGACCTGGCAAGGCCTGGTCGACAATCGCACCGTCTCCCAGCCGGAGGCGGCCTCATTCTGCGATGACCAGGACAAGACCTATGGCCCCTGGCGTTTGCCGACGATGAAAGAGCTGATGTCGCTGGTTGACTTCACGGTTCCGCCGCCCGGTCCGACGATCAGCGCGATGTTCCCGGATAGGCCTGCGGAGCACTTCTGGACGTCCTCCCCGGCTGCGTGCGGCCCCAAATATTGGTACGTCGACTTCGCGAAGGGCGACGCGCACCAGGAACTTCCTAACGTGCTCAAGAGGATTCGGTGTGTGCGTGGCGCACTCCCCAACTGTGTGTCGACACGCTACTCAATCCCCGGCGACGGAACGGTTCACGATGCGACGACAGGTTTGACGTGGTCGCAAACCGTGACGGGCAGCCAAAACCTGACCTGGAGCGGTGCGACAGCGTACTGCCCCACGCTCGGTACTGGCTGGAGACTGCCGAGTCCCACCGAGCTGGAGACCCTCATCGACCTGACGAAGCAGGGCCCTCCGATCGCTCCGATAGATCAAGCGGCATTCCCGAACACACCATCCGATAACTTTTGGGCGTATCCAACGCAGGCCAACGATCCGAGCGTCGCGTGGTACGTCGCCTTCGTTCACGGCCACATCGACGTGGTGGACGTCACGTTGCCCTATTGGGCCAGGTGTGTTCGCTGGGACGGACTTTAACGCCGTAGCGGCGCTCAGTTGTTGGGCGCACCCCCGGCAATCCATGGCGTGAAGATCTTTTGGACGAAGTCCGGCGGTAGCGGGCTGCGGTCGAACGGCGCGCCCGTGTCTGGATCGACGGGCATCGTCTTCCCTTCGCGCGGACCGAGCGTCCCGGAGAGCTTGTCGAGGAGAAAGCTCGATCCAGGGCTTCCGGCTGCCACGCGCAGTGCGCCCTTCCGGGCTTGAGCCGGCGCGTTCACGAGCTGCGCGTAAGCGGCCTGGGGCCTGAGGTCGAGCCGTACGGAGTCCGTCGGCTTGTCTCCATGGCAACCTTCGGCGGTCGCGCAGTTCTGCTGCAGCACCGGCAGCACGTCCGAACGAAACGACGGAACGAGC
The DNA here is from genome assembly GCA_035315605.1 of Polyangia bacterium. Lineage (GTDB taxonomy): Bacteria > Myxococcota_A > Polyangia > Fen-1088 > Fen-1088 > JADGRB01. The sequence goes on along the minus strand of DATFXS010000247.1, from coordinate 107 downwards.
TGCGTGGGTGGTTGCGGCCCGACGGTCTGCTCTCCGCGATTGCGACAGGCAGCAGCCGTGATCGCCGCGAACAGCAGAACAACGGCTTGCTTCGATCGCGTCCGGTG
>DATFXS010000246.1:0-9754 GCA_035315605.1 Polyangia bacterium | reverse complement strand
CTGCGTGAGGGCGCGGACCTCGGCCAGGATGTGCAGGCCCGCCTCCTCATGCTCGGCGGCCAGCTTCATCTCGCCGAAGCCGCGGCCGAACACGGAGGCGTGCTCGGAAAGCGCCAGGATCAGATCGGGCAGATCGCCCGGACGCCCCTCGCTGTCCTGGAAGATGACGGTGTCATCGATGACCAGCGACACGGCGTTGTCGATGCCGACGCGGGCAAACGCGCGCTTGATCGAATCGACCAGCGCCGTCGCCTCCAGCGCCACGCGCACCTCGCCGGTGTCGAGGTCGACCTTGCCGCCCAGCCCCCGCTTCAGTTTGTCCCAGAAACCGGGCTCGCGGCGCACCACCTCCGCCGCGGTCATGGTGATCTGAATCTGCCCGATGAGCCTCACGGCCCCAATCCTAGCAGGCACTTCCGGGGTAGGATTGTCGACGGATCGTGACGATTCGGACGAAGATCTGGTTCATCGCCGTCAGCGTGGCGGTCGCGGTCGGCTTCGCGTCCTGGGTGCGCATCTACTTCGTGCGCGGCCGCATCATCACGGATGCGCAGACGTCGGCCCAGGAGATCGCGCACGACCTCGCGGAGGATCTGAAGAGCGTTCCCCCCGGCGCCGACGACCGCGATCTGGAGGAGAAGCTACTCGGTTACCTGAACCGGCACACACGCATCGTGCGCCTCGACCTCTACGTCTATCGCGAGGCGACCACGCCCTCGAGCCGGATCGCTGCCCCGCGCGGCGATCGCCCCGAGATCACCCGCTTCGCCGCCCGTGAGCCGATCAGTCATTTCCGGCAGGCGTCGGAGGGGTCGGCGGTGGAGGAGCCGATCGAGCTGCCCGTCGACCTGCCGGGACCGTGGAAGGCGACGCTGGTGATGAAGTGGTCGCTCGGCCAGGTCGAATCGGTGCTGAAGACCGAGGAGCGGTATTCGATCAGCTTCGGGGTCGCGATCGTCATCGTGCTGACCTTGATGTCCGGCCTGATCACACAGCGGATCATCGGACGGCCGCTGGAGGTGCTGGCCGAAGCGATGCGCGACGTCGAGGGCGGTGACCTTTCGCGCCGCATCCCCGTCGAGACAGTCGACGAGATGGGGCGCCTGTCGCAGGGGTTCAACAGCATGCTCGGGCGGCTGTCGCAAGCCGACGCGCAGATCCGCGCCTTCAACCAGCGCCTGGCCGCGGAGATCGAGGCGGCGACGCACGATCTGTCCGAGAAGAACGCCACGCTGGCCCAGCTGAACCGCCTGCTCAACGACATGCGCCTCGACAACGCGTCGAAGGTCCGGCTGGCGACGCTGGGGCAGCTCGCCGCCCAGCTGGCGCACGAGATCGGCACGCCGCTGTCGTCCGTGTCGGGCCACGTGCAGCTCGCGCTCGCCCAGCGCGAGCTGTCACCCGCGCTGCGCGAGCGCCTCGACGTCTCGGCGCGCGAGATCGAGCGGATCAGCAAGATCGTGCGCGACTACCTGGACTCGACCCGGCCGCTGGAGCCGGAGCGCCAGCCGACCGCGCTGCCGCGCCTGCTCGAGGAGGCCGTCGAGCTGGTGCAGGGGGTCGCGCCCGCCAAGCAGGCGTCGGTCACCTGGAAGGTGGCGCCCAGCGTCGGCGAGGTGGTGACCGATCCGGGCCTGTTGCGGCAGATCGTCGTCAACCTGCTGTCGAACGCGCTGGACGCCGTCGATCGCAACGGGCGCGTCGAGGTGGAAGCGCACCCGGTCGCCGACGGAGATATTCTGATCACCGTGAGCGACACCGGCCACGGCATCCCGCCCGACGACCTGCGCCGGATCTTCGAGCCGTTCTACACGACCAAGGGGCGCGGCAAGGGGACGGGCCTCGGCCTGGCGATCTGCCGCCAGCTGACCGCGGCGCTGGGCGGCACCATCTCGGTCGAGAGCGAGGCGGGCAAGGGGTCGACGTTTTTCGTGCGGCTGCCGCGCCAGGGTCCGCCGGTCGCCGAATCGCGGCCGCGCGCGGCGGGGGCGCGGGCATGACGGGCGCGACGCGCGTGCTGGTCGCGGAGGACGATCGCGTCGCGCGCGATCTGCTCTGCGAGATTTTGCGCGGCGAGGGCTACCAGGTCGAGGCGGTCGACGACGGCGCCGGCGCCGTCGAGCGCGCCCAGGAAGATCGTTACGATCTGGTCGTCAGCGACGTACGCATGGAGCGATCGGGAGGCCTGGACGTGCTCGCGGCATTCACCAGCAAGGCGCCGTCGACACCGGTCATTCTGATCACGGCGTTCGGCGACGTGGCGGGCGCCATGGAGGCGATCCAGCGCGGCGCCTACGACTACGTCTCGAAGCCGTTCAACATCGAGGAGCTGCGGCTGACCGTGGCGCGCGCGCTGGAGCGCAAGCGGCTGGTCGAGGAGCACAAGGCCGAGCCGAGCGAATCGAAGACCCACCTGCAGGACATCGTCGGCAAGAGCCCGGTGATGCTGGAGGTCTACAAGCTGGTGGCGCGGGTGGCGGGATCGACGGCGACGGTGCTGGTCGAGGGCGAGTCGGGCACCGGCAAGGAGCTGGTCGCGCGCGCCATCCACACGCATTCGCCGCGCGCCGGCGCGCCGTTCGTGCCCGTCAACTGCACGGCCCTGACCGAGTCGCTGCTGGAGTCCGAGCTGTTCGGCCACGCGCGCGGCGCGTTCACGGGCGCGGTCGCGGCCAAGCGCGGTCTGTTCGAGGCGGCCAACGGCGGCACGATGTTCCTCGACGAGATCGGCGACATGGGTCCGAAGATGCAGGCGCAGCTGCTGCGCACGCTGCAGGACGGCGAGGTCAAACCGGTCGGCGGCAGCGAGCCGATCCGCGTCGACGTCCGTTTGGTCTGCGCGACGAACAAGGATCTCGACGCCGAGGTGAAGGCGGGCCGCTTCCGGGAGGACCTGTACTTCCGCATCAACGTCGTCACGGTCCATCTGCCTCCGTTGCGCGACCGGCGCGAGGACGTGCCGATCCTGGTGGCGCACTTTCTCGCCAAGCTGGCGCGGCGCGAGCGGCGACCGGCGGCGGCGCTGTCGCCCGAGGCGCTGAAATTGCTGAACGCCTACAGCTGGCCTGGCAACGTGCGCGAGCTGGAGAATGCGATCGAGCGCGCGGTCGCCGTCGCGAAGGGCAACGTCGTGCTGCCGTCGGACCTGCCGCCCGAGGTGAGCGGCGGCGCGGGAACGGCGGCGGCCGTCGCGGCGGCGGGCGGCGCCGACAGCGGCGGCATCATCGCCGACCGGCCCAGCCTGGCGGAGCTGGAACGGCGTTACATCCAGCTGGTGCTGCAGGAGAGCGGCGGCAACAAGAAGCGCGCCGCCGAGAAGCTCGGGATCGATCGACGCACGCTGTACCGCGCCCTCGAACGCGAAGGCGACGAATCGGGCGAAGGCGACGACGAGTGACGGTTGGGGCGACGGAACGCTCTCCCTCGCCTCTCCCCCCTGGGGGAGAGGCCGGCTCCCGGAGGGAGCCGGGTGAGGGGGTCCATGCCAGCGACGGCCCCTCACCCCCACCCTCTCCCCGCTTCGCGGGGCGAGGGAGTTAAGAAAGATATAGATGGAGCTGCGGCTCTCGAAGGTGATCAAGCGGTACGGTGCCGGGGCGGCCGTCGACGGCATCGACCTGACGTTCGCATCGGGAAAGACGACCGCGCTGCTGGGTCCGTCCGGTTGCGGCAAGTCGACGGTGCTGCGGCTGCTGGTCGGGCTGGTGGCGCCCGACGGCGGCCAGATCTCCGTCGACGGGCGCCCGCTGCCGGCGCACGACATCGAGGCGCTCCGCCGCCGGATCGGCTACGTCATCCAGGACGGCGGCCTGTTCCCGCACCTGACCGCGGCTGAAAACGTCACGCTGATGGCCCGCCACCTGCGCTGGGACCCGGCGCGCGCGGCCAAGCGCCTCGGCGAGCTGGCGGCGCTGACCCGCTTCCCCGCCGACGCCCTCGCCCGCTATCCGAACGAGCTGTCGGGCGGGCAGGTCCAGCGCGTCGCGATCATGCGCGCGCTGCTGCTGGACCCGGAGGTGCTGCTGCTCGACGAACCGCTGTCGGCGCTGGACCCCCTGGTGCGCACCGAGCTGCGCGACGACCTGCGCGGCATCTTCCGGACGCTCGCGAAGACGGTCATCATCGTCACCCACGACGTCGGCGAGGCCGCGCACCTGGCGGACGTCGTCGTGCTGATGCGCGCCGGACGCGTCGTGCAGCAGGGACCGTTCGCGACGCTGGCCGCGTCGCCCGCGGATCCGTTCGTCACGGCATTTCTGGCGACCGGCAACGGGCCGTCGTCACCGCGGCCGCCCGAGACGCGCGGATGACGGCCGCGCGCGCCGGGGCGCTGGCGCTGCTGGTCGCCGCCGGCGCGTGCCGGGGCAAGAACGATCCCGGACGTGCGGTCGTCGTCGCGTCGAAGGGGTTCACCGAAGGGGTGATCCTCGGCCAGATGGTGGTGGAGCTGGCGGCCAGCACCCCCGCGAACGTCGAGTACAAGGCGCAGCTGGGCGGCACCGAGGTGGTGTTCCACGCGCTCGAGGCCGGCGCCGTCGACGTCTACCCCGAATACACCGGGACGCTGACGCAGGAGATTCTGCGCAAGGAGGTGGCCGGCCGGTCCCTCGAAGAGGTGCTCGCCGATCGCGGGCTGCGCCGCTCGCGGGGGCTCGGCTTCGACAACAGCTACGCGCTGGCGATGAAGGAGGCGCGCGCCGCCGCCCTCGGCATCGACAAGATATCCGATCTCGTCGCGCATCCCGAGCTGCGGCTGGTCTTCAGCAACGAGGTGATGAGCCGCGCCGACGGCTGGCCTGGGCTGCACGCGCGCTACGCCCTCCCGCAGGAGGCGCGCGGCATGGATCATGACCTCGCCTACCGCGCGCTCGCCAGCGACGGCGTCGACGTCATGGACGTCTACACGACCGACGCCGAGATCCGCGCCTATGGCCTGCGTGTGTTGAAGGACGATCGCCAGTTCTTCACGCGCTACGACGCCATCCTGGTCTATCGCGCGGACCTGGAGGCGCGCCGCCCGGACGTCGTCGCGTCGTTCAAGCGCCTCGAGGGCCGCATCGACAACGCGACCATGATCGGCCTCAACGCACGCGCCAAGCTGGATCACGTCAGCGAGGGCGCGGTGGCGCGCGATTTCCTCACCGCGCAGATCGGCTTCGCGGGCGGCGCCGGACCGAGCCAGCGCGTGCTCGCGTCCATCGCCGGCCGGGCCGCCGAGCACGGCGCGCTGGTCGGCCTGTCGTTGTTCGCCGCCATCGCCGTCGCGGTGCCGCTCGGGATCGTGGCGGCGCGCCGGCCGCGCATCGGCCGCGTCGTCGTCGGCGCCGCCGGCCTCTTGCAGACCGTTCCGTCGCTGGCGCTGCTGGTGCTCTTGATCCCGCTGCTCGGCATCGGCTCGCCGCCCGCGATCGCGGCGCTGTTCCTGTACGGCCTCCTGCCGATCGTCCGGAACACGCATGCCGGCCTGGTCGGCATCCCGGAGTCGCTCCGCCTCTCGGCGCGCGCGCTCGGCCTGCCGCCGCGCGCGCGCCTCCGGCTCGTCGAGCTGCCGCTGGCGATGCCGCTGATCGTCGCCGGCATCAAGACGTCGGCGGTGATCGCGGTCGGCACCGCCACCGTCGGCGCGCTCGTCGGCGCGGGCGGCTTCGGCCAGCCGATCCTGACCGGCATCCGCCTCGACGACTTCGGGCTGATCCTGCAAGGCGCGGTGCCCGCCGCCGTGATGGCGATCGGCCTCGAGGCCCTGCTCGGCGCCGTCGAGCGCCGGGTGGTGCCGCGCGGTCTGCGCGCGCGCGGCAACGCCTGACGGCGGTTGCGACTGCGCCGCCTCGCGGCAGAGTCGCAACTATTTGCCACGCAACAATGATTCGTTCGTCATTGGGCAACGGTTGATTCGTTATTGCTTGCGCACGCCTATCAATACTGGCAACCGCGCTCACGTGAGCGTTAACACGATCGGAAAAATGCGCGGTGTTTTGAAAATTCTTTGGAACTCGTGAATTGGATCATTGTCCGTGCCTGCGGTCCTGTGTTGTTAATCCCGACAACATGGAGGGAGCGCCGGTGGAAAAAATCATTTCTGGTTCGTTGAAGGTCGTTGCAGTGGGTCTGGTCGGTTTGAGCCTGGTGGCGGGTTGCACCGCCCCGAGGACCGACGATCAGGATGACGTCACCGTCCGGGCGGGCGCGGTGTCGCAGGCGCCGCGGGGCGTGCTGCCGATGCAGCACGGACAGGCGATGCGTAGCCGAAATCAGCTGACCGCGGCGTCGGCGCCCGCCGGCGCGCACCTCGCCTACTTCGGCGGGCGCGTCGTCTCGAACATCCAGGTCGTGCAGGTCATCTGGGGGACCGGCAGCTACATCCCCGAGGTGCTCAGCACCGGCTCGCCCAGCATGGCGAGCTTCTACCAGGGTGTGCTCAACAGCCCTTACGTCGACTGGCTGACCGAGTACAACACCCCCGCCCAGCCGACCGGCACGAACCAGACCATCGGGCGCGGAAGCTTCTCGATGCAGGTCACCATCACGCCATCGGCGGCCAACAACGGCAGCACCATCACCGACGCCCAGATCCAGGCCGAGCTGTCGGCGCAGATCGCGGCCGGCACCCTGCCCGCCCCGACCCACGACGCCGCCGGCAACAACAACACCTACTACGCGCTCTTCTTCCCCCACGGGAAGGTGATCTCCCAGGGAGGCGAGACGTCGTGCGTCTTCTTCTGCGCCTATCACGGCACGATCGCCAACGCGGGCGGCGCGGGCGAGGTCTACTACGGCGTGCACCCGGACTTTCAGGCGGGGTCGGGCTGTGAATCGGGCTGCGGGTCGGCGCCGACCGTCTACGGAAACTACACGCACGTGGCGTCGCACGAGCTGATCGAGACGGTCACGGACGGCGAGGTCGGGCTGGCGACGACGTTCGCCCCACCCCTGGCCTGGTACGACCAGACCAACGGCGAGATCGGCGACATCTGCGTCGGCCAGAACGGCACCGTCGTCGGCAGCGACGGCGTGACCTACAACGTCCAGAAGGAGTTCTCCAACTCGGCCAGCGACTGCGTGGTCAGCCTCGGCCCGCCCGCGGTCGCCGCCGTCGCGATCTCCCCCGCGCTGTTCGAGGGCGGCAGCTCCTCGACCGGCACCGTGACGCTGACGCGGGCCGCGCCGGCCGGCGACGCGACGGTCACGCTCGCGACCGACACACCGTCACTGATCACCGTGCCGGCGACCGTGGTGATCCCGGCCGGCAGCAGCAGCGGGACGTTCCCGGTGACGTCGGTGGCCACCGCGACGCAGACGAACATCGCCGTCACCGCGACCTATCCCGCCGGGACGACCGCCACCGGCACCGCGACGGTGCTGGTGTCGCCCACGCCGGCTTCGCTGATGCTGTCGCCGACCAGCGTCCCGGGCGGCATCGTATCGGCCGCCACCGTGATGCTGAGCGGCCCGGCGCCCACCGGCGGCGCGGTGGTCACCCTCGGCAGCAGCAACACCAGCGTGGCGACCGTCCCCGCCACCCTGACGATCGCGGAGGGTGCGACGACCGGAACCTTCAACGTCACCACCTTCACGCAGAACGTGACGACCACCGCCACGATCTCGGCCGCGTATCACGGCCTGGCGCGAACGGCGATCCTGACCGTCACGCTGACGCCCAGCCTGTCGTCGGTCAGCGTCACTCCGTCGCTGCTCGAGGGCGGAGGCGCGGCGACCGGGACGGTCTTCCTCAACACGACCGCGCCCTCGGGCGGCACGGTGGTGGCGCTCGCCAGCAACAGCGGCGCTGCGGCCGTCCCCGCCAGCGTGACCGTGGCCGCCGGCGCCTCGAGCGCGACCTTCGCGATCAGCACGACCTCCGTGTCGAGCCAGACCGTCGCGACGATCTCCGGCACCTTCCCGTCCGACGTCACGCGGACGGCGACGCTGACGCTGCTCGTGTCACCGACGCCCGCGACGCTGGCGCTCGCCCCCAATCCGGTGGCTGGTGGTCAGACCTCGGTCGGCACGGTCACGCTGACCGGGCCGGCGCCGGCCGGCGGCTCGGTGGTGACGCTCGCGAGCAGCGCGACCGGCGTGGCGACCGTGCCCGCGACCGTGACGATTCCGCAGGGCGCCACCAGCGGCACCTTCAACATCGCGACGGTGGCGCAGTCGGTGACGCTGACCTCGACGATCTCCGCCAGCCTCAACGGGCTGACCAAGACCGCGATCTTGACCGTCAACCGCATGCTGCCCTTCGGCAACGCCGTGTTCGACACGACCCTCAAGGCGCCCCGCTGCATGACCGCCGATACGTTCTGCGACACGGGGGGCCTCATCGATGGGCGCGCGAGCCTCGGGCCCGAGAGCAACACGCCCAACACCGTCGCGAGCTCGTGCATCGACGGCACGGCGGGCACCTATCACAACGACGAGTCGATCGATCGCCTGAAGGTCTCGACGACCGACGGCACGCCGCTGGCCGCCGGCAAGACCGTGCGGATCGACGCCACGGTCTGGGTCTGGGGCGCGTCGTCCGACTTCCTCGAGCTCTACTTCGCGCCCGACGCGAACAATCCGGTCTGGACCCAGATCGGGGGGACGCTGACCGGCACGACCAGTCAGACCCAGCAGACGCTGTCGGCGACCTTCGTCCTGCCGGGCGCGACGCTGCCCGTGATCCGCGGCAACTGGCGCTTCGTCGGCAGCGCCGCCGTCTGCACGACCGGCAGCTTCGACGATCATGACGACCTGGTGTTCGCGCTCGCGACGGGCGGACCGCCGGTCAACACACCGCCGGTCGTGAACGCCGGCCCCGATCAGACGGTGAACCTGCCGGCCGCGGCGGGCCTCGCCGGAACGGTGACCGACGACGGATTGCCCAACCCGCCCGCGGCGTTCACCACCACCTGGTCGATGGTCAGCGGGCCGGGGACGGTGACGTTCGCCAACCCGGCCGCCGTGACGACGACCGCCACCTTCTCGACCGCGGGGACGTACACGCTGCGGTTGACCGCGAACGACAGCGCGCTGTCGGCCAGCGACGACGTCGTCATCACGGTCATCGCCGCCAACCAGCCGCCTGTGGTCAACGCCGGTCCTGATCAGACGGTGACGTTCCCGGCGGCGGCGAACCTGGTGGGCGCCGTGACCGACGACGGCCTGCCCAACCCGCCCGCGGCGTTCACCACCACCTGGACCGTGGTGAGCGGGCCCGGCACGGTCACGTTCGCGAACTCGAACGCGCTGACCACGACGGCGACGTTCTCGGCGACGGGCGGCTATGTCCTGCGCCTGACCGCCAACGACAGCGCGCTGTCCGCGAGCGACGACATCGCCGTCATGGTGATCCCGCCCAATCAGCCGCCGGTCGTCAACGCCGGCGCCGATCAGACGATCACGCTGCCAGCGGCCGCCAGCCTGTCCGGAAGCGCCAGCGACGACGGGCTTCCCAACCCGCCCGGCGCGGTGACGACGGCGTGGTCGAAGGTGAGCGGGCCCGGCACAGTCACCTTCGGCAACGCGAGCCTGCTCGCGACGACGGCCACGTTCTCCGCGGCGGGCAGCTACGTGCTCCGCCTGACCGCGAGCGACGGCGCGCTGCAGACCACCGACGACATCGGGATCACCGTCAACCCGCCGGCCAACCAGCCACCGACGGTGAACGCCGGCCCTGATCAGACGATCACGCTGCCCGCGACGGCGAGCCTGTCCGGCACGGCCAGCGACGACGGCCTGCCCAACCCGCCCGCGGCGTTCACCACCACCTGGA
>DATFXS010000245.1:0-2195 GCA_035315605.1 Polyangia bacterium | reverse complement strand
GCCGGCGGCGCTGGCGGAGCAGCGGGGACCGGCGGCGCCGGAACGGGCGGTCGGGGCGGCGCCGGTGGCTCGGGCGGAGCGACCGGCGGCGGAGGCGGCGCCGGTGGCGCCACGGGCGGCAGCGGCGGCGGAAGCGCGGGGACCGGCGGCTCCGGCGACGCGTCGACGAGCGACAGCGGCAGCGATGCCGCCGGCGACGCGACGAGCGGCTGACGGTCGACCTAACGTCGACCCCTCACCCCTGACCCTCTCCCCGCTTCGCGGGGCGAGGGGTCCGGACGAGAACGAACAGGCGACAGGCAACCGGCAACCGGCAATGCCGGATCTGAAGTTGTCGGTTGCCGGTTGCCGGTTGCCGGTCGCCTGTTGCCTGTTTCTTTCTCGCCTAGCGCGAGCGCATCATCTTGTACGACGAGTACCGCGCGCGCTTGAAACGCAGGCTGGCGTCGTGGTCGCGCGGCTTGTACGGCGTCCCGCGCGCGACGTAGCGCGTCCCCGGCGAGCCCATGTAGTTCATCTGCACCGTGGTGCGCACGCGGACGTGGAAGGTCTTGTCGACGTTGTACGCGACCGCGGTCGTCGCGTTGCTGACCGCCTGCTGCTTGCCGAAGTTCATCAGGCCGCTGATGCCGCCGTTCATGAACGAATGCGTGGCCTCGGTGCCGACCTTGAGGCCCAGGTTCACCTGCGCGTCGAGCAGCATCTTGTCCTCCTCGCCCAGCGCCTGCGGTCCCAGCCGCTCGCGCATCTTGGCGATGATGTCGCGCGTGTAGCCGATCTGCGAGATGACGAACACCTCGCTGCCGCTGTCGGCCCACGCCATCGAATCCGCCAGGCCGGACGCCGCTTCGGCGCGGCCCGCCAGCTCCAGCGCCCACGCGTCGCGCCCGCCGCTGCGCCCGTCGTAGCCGGGGGCGCACGACACGGCGAACCGTCCGCGCCGGGCCATGTCCGAGTAGACGAGCCCGATCGGGAGCTGCCCGCCGTTGCCGCCCTGGAAGCGGAACGACACGAAGCGCTCCTGATCGTGCGGCACGCTGCCGATCCGCACGTAGGTGTGGTTGCCGACGACGACGTAGTCGTAGCCGATCGCGTCCTCCAGCGTGATGCCGGGCGGCAGCACCAGATCGACGTCCGTCATGCGCGCCGCGCTGCGCAGGATGGCCCCCGCCTCCTGCTGGAAGATCTTCGACATGTCGCCTGGGCTGTCGACGTAGTAGTAGTTGCCGCCCGACGCGTCGGCCATTCCCTGCAGCAGCAGCTCGTCGTGCTCCATGCCGAAGCCGATGGTGGTGACGGCGACGCCGTGCTCGGCGGCGCGGGCCGCGATGCGGGTCAGCTCGCTCGAGCTGGTGATGCCGATGTTGGGCTGGCCGTCGGTGAACAGCACGACCTGGTTGACCTGCCACGGGTTGAAGGCGCCGAACACCTGCGCCAGACCGGCCAGCAGACCGCCCGAGAGGAAGGTTCCGCCGCCGTCGACCAGCGACCGGATGCCGCCGATCACCAGGTTGCGCGAGTTGGCGTCGATGATCACGGGCGGCGCCGCCAGGTAGAGGCCGTCGGAGAAGGCGATCACCGACACGCGGTCGCCGTCGCGCAGCTGGCCGACGAACGTCTCGGCAGCCATCAGCATGTTGCGAAACGGCTCACCGTGCATCGAGCCCGATCGATCCAGCACCAGCGAGATGTTCAGCGGCGGCAGCGCGCCGGCCGCCGGGCGCCCCTTGACGCTGACCGCGGCGTAGAGCTGCCCGGTCGACAGGCGCGGGCCGATGCCGCACGACACGTTGACCGAGGCGGTCTGGGGGTTGTCGATCTGCGGCGCCGGCCATTCCGGCGGCGGCGCCATCGCGAACACCTGCTCCTCGCTCAGGGCGGCGAGCCCGGGCGTGGACGGCAGGCTGACGAAGACCGCGCAGCCCGAGGTGGAGGCGGCGGCGCCCGCGACGATGAACAACGGCAAGAGCAACTTGCGTGTTTTCATGGCGCGCCACAATAACACGGGGGTGGCCGAATTCGACCGGCGCGGCTGTGCCGTTTGCGCCGCGAATCGGGTAGCATGCGCGCATGAGGTCGGGAACTCGTTCGCGCTGGGGCTTCATCGCTCGATGGATCGGGCTCGCCGCGATGGCGCTGACCGTCGGACCCGCCGGGTGCGGCAGCAGCAAGAGCGGCTCGGAACATTTTGTCGG